>JBDHTH010000104.1:0-7862 GCA_039808545.1 Phreatobacteraceae bacterium
TGACCGATGTCGGCAACCAGGTCCGCGGCTTCTACAATTCCGGCGAAACGGCCGGGCGCTCGGCCGCCCAGGTCGCCTTCAAATGCCTGACCGCCGGGCTCGAGCTGCCGGTCAATGACGGCGCCTTCCGCAACCTCGAGATCGTGCTGCCGCCGGGCCGCGTCGTTTCGGCCGAGCGGCCGGCGCCGATGCGCTGGTGGATGACCTATCCGATGACCATCGTCGACACGATCTTCAAGGCGCTCGCGCCGGCCGTGCCGACACGCGTCATCGCCGGCCACCATGCCGACCTCGTCATCGCCTCGATCAACGGCAGGCAGCCGCGCGGCAACGCCCTCTACCTCTATCTCGGCGGGCTGATCGGCGGCGGCTGGGGCGCCAAGCTCGGCGAGGACGGGATGAGCGCGACCGTCGCGATCAATGACGGCGACACCCATAACGGCCCCTCGGAGCAGGTCGAGGCGAAATATCCGCTGATCGTCGAGCGCTACGCGCTGCGCGAGGATTCCGGCGGCGCCGGCAAGTATCGCGGCGGCCTTGGCACCGAGCAGGTGGTCCGGGCGCGGCACGAGCTGATGTTCAACGCCCAGATCGAGCGCGTCGACTGCCGGCCCTGGGGGCTGTTCGGCGGCCTCTCCGCCCTCGGCAACGAGGTGCGCCTCGAGCGCGGCGGCGCCTTGGAGCGCTTCCCGACCGGAAAGGTACTGGCGCAGAAGATCGAGGCGGGCGACGCCTATACGGTGTGCTCCGGCGGCGGCGGCGGCTTCGGCTCGCCGCTCGAGCGCAATCTCGATGATCTCGAGAACGACGTCCGGCAAGGTTACGTCTCGCGCAAGGCCGCGGCGGAGTTCTACGGCGCCGCCTTCGGCAAGGACGGCAGGCTCGATCGCGCCGCGACCGCGCTGCGCCGCGCCGATATGCGCCGGCGCGGCCTGCCCAAGGACCGCCCCTTCGCGACGGAGGACCATAGCGACTGGGGCGGCTGCCCGTATTGCAATAGAATGCTCCGGCCGCACCCGGATGCCGTCGAGATGGCCCGCGAGGCGGCCGCCACCGGATTGAGCCGCTGGCGATGCTGCTAGAGACGGAGTTGCCGATGCGGAACATGGCGGGAGCGCGGAGTACCGACAGGCCGGCCGAGGACACGATCCTCGCGGTGGAGCGCGCGCTCGAGCTCATCGAGCATCTGGCGACCGCGACCGACGGCATGAGCCTCGCCGAGATCTCGCGCGAGCTCGCCGTCAACAAGGCGATCGCGGTCCGGCTCCTCGATACCCTCCAGCACTCCGGCTATATCTGGCGCGACGACCGGCTGCAGCGCTTCTACCTCACCTATCGGGTGAGCAATATCGGCCTTCGCCATATGCAGACGAGCCGGCTGCTCGACCAATGCGCGGCTGTATTGAAGACGCTTGCCGAGGAAACCGGCGAGCTCGTCCGCCTGGCGATCGTCGAGCCGGGCGGCGATCGACTCACATGGGTGCATATCGTCGCCGGCAGCAAGCGGACGCTGCAGATCGACCCGAACTATTCCCTCGACATCAGTCTCCATACCCATGCGATCGCCAAGGCCTGGCTTTCGACCATGCCGTTCGAGCGGGCGATGGCGCTGATCGAGGCGCGCGGGATCGTCCAGCATACACCGCACAGCAAGACGACGCGCGAGGCGATTCGCGCCGATCTGGAGGAGACGGCCCGGCGCGGCTTCGCGCGGTCCTTCGAGGAGAACGAGATCGGCATCAGCGCTCTCGCCGCGCCGATCTTCGCCTCGACGCTCGCGGGCGGGACGGAATGCGTCGGTGCCGTGAGCCTTGCGGCCCCGACCAACCGCATGACACGCGAGGACCTGGAGGCCTGCGGCCCGGCGCTGATCCGCACCACCCAGCGCCTCGGCTTCATCTGGCCTCTGGAGGCGCGGGCCCGCAGCGGCCCGCTGCCCCTTCGTTCCGATGCCAAGGGAGTGCCGACATGAAACGATTTGCCGATGATATGCCCAACGGCGTGATCCCCGCCGTGCTGCTGCCCTTCCACGACGACCTGTCGATCGACGAGGCGAGCTTCCGCGCCCATCTGCGCGACGTCGCCTCCGTGAAGGGGCTTTCGGCGATCACCGTCAACGCCCATTCGACCGAGGTCGCCTCCTGCACCGAGGACGAGCAGCGCCGGGTGATGGAGATCACGGCCGACGAGCTCGGCGCCAAGCTGCCGATCGTCCATGGCGTGTGGGCCGACGGCAGCCTCGAGGCCGCGCGTATCGCCAAGCGCGCGCAAGCGGGCGGCGCCTCGGCGCTGCTGGTGTTCCCGCCCGCGCCCTTCACGCTCGGCCAGACGCCCGAGATGGCGCTCGCGCATTTCCGGCGCGTGGCGGAGGCGAGCGACCTGCCGATCATCGTCTTCCAGTATCCGCTGGCGACCGGGCAGGGCTATCCGCTGGCGACGCTGGAGCGGCTGTTCGACGAGATTCCGACGATCCGCGCCATCAAGGACTGGACGCCGATCGTGCCGCAGCACGAGGCGACGATCCGCGCGCTCCAGAGCCGCGAGAGTCCGGTCAACGTGCTCTCGACCAACAGCGCCTGGCTGCTCTCCTCGCTGGTGCTCGGCTGCAACGGGCTGCTGTCGGGCTCGGGCTCGGTGATCGCCGACCTGCAGGCGAGGCTGTTCCGTGCGGTCGGCGCCAACGATCTCGCCGAGGCGCGGCGGCTCAACGACCTGATCAACCCGGTGGCGCGCGTCTTCTACGCCGACCCCTTCGTCGACATGCACAACCGCATGAAGGAGGCGCTGGTGCTGCTCGGCAAGCTGCCGCGCGCCGTGGTCCGCCCGCCGCTGATCAAGATCTCCGAGGCCGAGATCGGCCGCATCCGCGCCGCCCTCATCGCCGCGGGCCTGCTCGACGCGAAGGGAGAGCGGCGCAACGCGGCCTGACGAAACCGACGACCCATAAGCCGACGCCGAAAACGGCGCGACACCATCCGGGAGAGGAAACCCCATGAGGACGCATCTGAAGCCGAGGACGCCCCTGAGATTGCTGATGGCCGGCGCGGCCTTTCTCGCCGCGACCGGCCTCGCCGGGGCACAGGACAAGCCGCCGGTGAAGATCGGCTTCGTGACCGAGCTGACCGGGCCCTGGTCGTTCTTCGGCACGAGCTGCGTCGCCGGCCTGAAGCTCGCCGATCCGCAGATCAACCCGCCCGGCAAGCGCCGGATCGAGTTCGTCGTCACCGACAACCAGACGAATCCCGCCCAGGCGGTCGCGGCCTCGCGCCAGCTCGACGTGCAGGAGAAGGTCCTGGCGCTCTCCGGCCCGACGAGCTCGGACACCGGCCTCGCGCTCTACGGCTATGCCGAGCAGAACAAGGTGCCCTATGTGGTGCCGGTCGCGGCCTTCCCGCAGCTCACCAAGCCCGGCACGAAATACACCTTCCGCCTGGAACCCAACGCGGCCGGCTGGGGCTACGCCATCGCCAAATTCGTCGAGCAGCAGAAGCCGGGCGGCAAGATCGCCCTGATCTATTCCGACTATGCGCTGATGCGCGCCATCACGGCGGGGCTGAAATACCAGGCGCCGCTGTCGAAGCTGCAGATCGTCACCGACATCGTCTTCCCGCAGGGCGCCAACGACGCGACCGTGCAGGCCGCCCAGGTGCTGGCGGCGCAGCCCGACTACGTGGTGGTGATCGGCGCCGGCGGCTTCGACAACACCATCACCAACCAGCTTCTCGATCTCGGCATCAAGCCGGAGCAGATTATCCACCCCTACGGCATCACCACCCAGGTGCTGAACTGGGGCAAGCGCAGCGTCGGCTCCTACTACGGCACCTTCTTCGACGCCAATCTCGACAAGCTCACGCCGGAGGGCAAGACATTCGTCGAGCAGTTCACGGCGCAGAATGGCCGGCCGCCCTCCTATGTCGAGAATTTCTGCTACGTCACCGCCCAGGTCATCCGCGAAGTCATCGACAAGCACCCGGAAGCGGCCGATGATCGCGAGAAGTTCCGTGAGGCCATGTCGGCGCTGAAGACCAAGGAGACGACCTCGGGCATTCCGATCGAGTTCGACAAGAACGGCGCCCGCAAGGAATACATCTACTTCATGCAGATGAAGGATGTGGTCGAGAAGAAGTCCTACACCGCGAAACAGGCCTTCTACACCGAATGGGACCCGGAAGTGATCCCGGTCTACACGCTGGTGAAATGATGCCGGGCCCCGCCGCCGGTCTCGGCCGGCGGCGGGCGCGCCTCTCCGACATAGCGACGATTGCGGCGGCGGCGACGCTCCGGCAATCGCGGAACGACCGGGACCGGCGATGTCGAACGCCAATCTGATCATCCTGCTGTCGACCGTCTCGACCGGCCTGATCCTCGGCGCGATCTTCGCGCTGGTCGCCGCCGGGGTGACGATCGTCTATGGCAGCATCTGGATGCCGAACGCCGCGAACGGGCAGTTCTTCGTGCTCGCGGCCCTGTTCGGCTGGACGATGACGGTGAGCTGGGGAATCAATCCCTGGATCGCGGCGCTGCTCGTCATCGGGCTGTCGGTGCCGCTCTCCTACGTCATCGAGATAGTGCTGATCCGGCGCTTCTACGACGTGCCGAACCGCAACATCTCCTATTTCGTGCTGAGCCTCGGCATCACCCAGATCCTCGCCGGTATCTTCGCGATTACCTACGGCACCTGGAGCGACCAGTTCCAGCTTCCCCCGCTTGTCACGGGCGTCACGCTGATCGGCCCGTTCCCGATCGCCAACAACCGGCTGATGGTGCTGTTTCTGGCGCTGGCGATCCTCGCCGCCCTGTTCGCGCTGCTGCGCTTCCACCGCTTCGGCCGGGCGCTGAGGGCCGTCTTCCAGAATCGCGAGGCCGCGACGCTGCGCGGCGTCAACGTGAAGGCGGTCTACACGCTCTCCTTCATCCTTGGCAACGCGGTGATCTTCGCCGGCGGCGTGCTCTTCGCGCTCGCCTATTCCTTCGACCTGACGGTCGCCTGGACCATGGCGGTGACGGCCTTCGCGATCATGATCATCGGCGGGCCGGGCTCGGTGCTCGGGGCGCTCGTCATCGGCATGGTGTTCGGCTTCACCCAGGCGATCGTCTCGATCTTCGCCAGCCCGACCATCGCGGCCTTCTCCTATCTCGGCGCGATGCTGCTGATCCTGCTCTTCAAACCCTCGGGGCTGTTCGCGCGATGAGCACAGGAACGAACGGGACGCGCGGCCTCGCCCAATGGCCGCTCGGCGCCTTCGCGGTCGCGGCGATCGTCGTGCCGCTGGCGCTTTCGGGCAACCGCTACCTCGCCTTCGTCGCCGGCATGACGCTGATCCATGTGCTGTGGGCGACGGGCATGAACCTGCTCTACGGCTATATCGGGATGATGCCGCTGATGTTCGCCGGCCTCGCCGGCATCAGCGCCTATTTCGTGGTGAACCTGACGGCGATCGGCTGGTCGTTCTGGGTGGCGCTGCCGGTCGGCACGCTCGCGGCTTCCGTCGCCGGCACGATCCTCGGCCTGCCCTCGCTGCGCCTGAAGGGCTTCTATTTCACCCTCTGCTCGCTCGTCATCCAGACGGTGATCACGCTCGGCTTCGTCTATTTCGCCGTCCTGACCAACGGCGACACCGGCATCTCGCAGATCCCGCTGCCCTCGCTGCCGGGCGGCGGGGTACTCTCGGGCCTCGCCTACGACCTCGTCATCGCGGTGGTGGCGATCCTCGGCGTCGTGGTGCTGATCTGGATCGTCAATTCCGATTTCGGCCGCCGCCTGGTCGCGATCCGCGAGGATGACGGGCTCGCCGAGATGCTCGGCATCAACGTCACCTATCGCAAGCTCGCCGCCTTCTTCATCGGCTCGCTCTATGCCGGCGTCGGCGGCGCGCTCTACGCCCCCTATATCGGCTTCATCTCGCCGCGCTCCTTCGACGTGCTGATCTCGCTCAACATCTGGCTGATGGTCGCCTTCGGCGGGCGCGGCACGATCTGGGGGCCGGTCATCGGCGCCATCCTGCTCGCGCCGATCCCCTTCCTGCTGCAGGATTACTACACGGTGAAGGACATCCTTTACGGCCTGCTGATCATCGCCGTGACCATCCTGATGCCGGGCGGCATCGCCAGCGGCTTCCGCCGGCCGCCGCCCAAGGCGGATGTTGCCGGCAAGACGGCCGGCAAGGCACCGGAGCCCGGGTTCGGCCAGGGGAGGGCGGCGTGAGCGGCGTCCTGCTCGAGGTTCGCGGCCTGTCGAAGCGCTTCGGCGGCGTGGTCGCGCTGAAGGAGGTCGACGTGACGCAGCATCGCGGCGAGACGCTCGGCATGATCGGGCCGAACGGCTCCGGCAAGACCACCTTCGTTAACTGCATCACCGGTCATCTCAAGCCGAACGGCGGCAGCGTTTCCTTCGACGGGCGCATCGTCACCGGCAGGAAGCCGTTCGAGCTCGCCGCGGCCGGGCTGACCCGCACCTATCAGGCGGTGCGCGTCTTCGGCGAGCTCTCGGTCGCCGAGAACGTCGCGACCGCGATGGTCGACGCCACCGATCCGGTCTCGCGCGAACGCCTCGACGAGCTCGCCGACTGGCTGAAGATCGGCCACCGCTTCGCCCTGCGCGCCGGCAGCCTGCCGCTCGACGAGCAGCGACGGCTCGAGCTGCTCATGCGCCTCGTGCAGCAGCCGAAGCTGATCATGCTCGACGAGCCGGTCGGCGGCCTCTCCTCGACCGAGGTCAGGGCGATGATCGCGCTGCTCGCGGAGCTGAAATCGCGCTGCACGATCTTCGTCATCGAGCACACGATGAAGGTGATCCGCGAGCTCGCCGACAAGGTCGTGGTGCTGCTCGCCGGCGAGAAGCTGGCGGAGGGTCCTCCCGCCGACATCCTCGCCGACCAGCGGGTCATCGACCGCTATCTCGGAGCCGCCGATGCTTGACGTCGCCGACCTCACCATCCGCTACGGCCCCTTCCTTGCGGTAGACAATCTTAAGATCAATGTCGGGGCCGGCGAGATCGTCGGCATCGTCGGGCCGAACGGGGCGGGCAAGTCCTCGGTCGTCAAGGCGATCGGCGGCCTCGTCGCCCCCAAGGCCGGCTCGATCACCTTCGAGGGCCGCGACCTCCTCGCGGTGCCGCCGCACCAGCGCATCGCGCTCGGCCTTTCGATCGTGCCCGAGGGGCGCGGCCTTTTCCCGCGCATGTCGGTGGAAGAGAACCTGATCGTCGGTGCGGACGCCATTCCCGACAGGGCGAGGCGCGCCCGCAACCTCGAGCATTGCTACGAGCTCTTCCCGATCCTCAAGGAGCGGCGCTGGCAGGCGGCCGGCACGCTCTCCGGCGGCCAGCAGCAGATGGTGGCGGTTTCCGTCGGGCTGATGGGCGACCCGAAGCTCCTCGTCCTCGACGAGCCCTCGCTCGGGCTCGCGCCGATCGTCATCGGCGAGATCGGCCGCGCACTGAGGCGGCTGCGCGAGGAGGGGCTGACGGTCGCGCTGTTCGAGCAGAACGCCAAGCTGACCTGCTCGGTCGCCGACCGCATCTACATCCTGGCGACCGGCGCGGTGCGCCATCACGACAAGGCGGCGACGCTGCTCCAGAACCCCGAGATCCTCGACCATCTGATGTGAGCGGACCCATGAGCGACACGGCCGGCGCGCTGCCGATCATCGACGCCCACCACCATATCTGGCGGCAGCAAGACCTCCTCTGGCTCCAGGGCCCGAGCCAGCCGCGCATCTTCGGCGACTACGATCCGATCAAGCGCGACTACCCGATCGAGGAGTTCCTCGCCGACATCGCAGGTGCAGGCGTCGTCGCCTCGGTCTATGTCCAGACCAACTGGCCGAAGGCCGGCGCGCTCGCCGAGGTCGAATGGGTGAG
>JBDHTH010000105.1:0-7857 GCA_039808545.1 Phreatobacteraceae bacterium
CCCGGCAAGGCGGTGTCGATCCTCGTGCAGGCCGAGCTGCAGGGCGACGAGGTGCGCGTGCGCATCCAGGCGGCCGAGCCGCTCGACGCGGCGGCGGCGCGCCACCAGCGCGGCTTGCGGATCTTCCTGCGCGAGGCGGCGCCGCTCGACAGCATCGCGCGGCGGCTCGGCACGCGCGGCGATTCCGAGGTCAACGTGGTGCTGATGCTCGGCGGCTCCGAAGTCGAGATCCGCCTGCCGGGCCGCTATACGGTCAGCCCGCAGATCGCCGGCGCCGTGAAGGCGATCCCGGGAGTCGTCACGGTGACGGATCTATAGCGGCGCGAGGGCGCCGCGCGGAAGATCGCATCAACGCGCGCCGGCCCGTGAGGACGGGAAGGCCTGCGGTTGATCCTTGCGCTACGCGCGCGGCGCGGCAAACGCGCCGGCCTGGCCCCGGCTGAGCGTGCGTGGCGCCCGTTCAGGTCTTGCTCTAGCGGCGCAGCGGCCGCTGCATCTCGGCGCGCAGAAGCTGGAGCTTGCGCTGCAACGCCGAGATCTCCCGCTGAAGGCGGGCGCTTTCGGCAATGAGGCCGGCGGGCGATCGTGAATCGCTCATGCTGATTCCCTCCTGAAGGGGAGCCTGCATGCGCGCCTCGACCTTCGCAAGCGGGCCGATCAGCCGCGGCTTGAGTGGGCTCACGCTTTGTCTGACGGAAGTCCGACATTTCCGAGCGAGCGACAATGAGGAGCGAATCGAGGTCCGGTTGTCCCGAGCGGGACGGTATCCGATCGCGGCGATTCCTTCGGAGCGGATGGGCCTTCCAGGCTGTTCGCCCTATTGGGTGATTGTGATCGAGGCGGGCGACGCCATTGCATCCTGTCGGAACCGATATCGGTGGCTATATCAGCGCGCGTTTTCGGGCAGGGCGGTTTGGCGTGATCTGCGCGGCGACGTGATCTGCACGGCTGAGACTGCGCCCGGCGACAGGGTGACGATCAAGCGTTGCTGCTCGGCGCGCCGCGATCAACGGCCAAGGCGGTTTCCGCTCGCTTCGAATCGTGGAGGGGCGGGCGGCAAATTGACGCATAGGTAGAGACTAAGGCTTCGTCCGGCCGCGCGCGATCTTTGCGGCGCGGTCATGTTCGCGGGCGCGAGACCTGGTCGGGGTCTATCGCGAAACGCGATATTTAAGCGTGATCCGAAGCGGTTTGGAGGCCACGGAGGGAATCGAACCCCCGTACAAGGATTTGCAGTCCTCTGCGTCACCACTCCGCCACGTGGCCTCGTTCCGTCCGATGATCTCAATACAGTCGATCGTGCCCGCGGTCGGCCGCGCCGCTATAGCAAAGCGATTTGAGGCCGGCAACAGGGCGCTTGCCCTTCCGTTGGGGGAAGCGGATTCGCGGCGAACCGGCCGGTTCGCGCGCAGAACGGCGCCTTGACCCGTGGCGCATGGTCCGGCGTAGCGGCGCGCTTGCGACGCCGAGCGAGGGCGCGCGCAAAAGCCAAACCCCTTGCGCTCGGGGCGGCCGGGTCGCTACAGAAGCGCTGAGCCCGTGCCGCGCGGAACACCGTGCGATCCGCGCGGGCTCGGCCTTTCGAACGAGCGGCGCCGCCGCTGCCAGCCGGTGACGAAGATGACCGATTTCGCGCGTGCCCGTCTCACCATGGTCGACACCCAGCTTCGGCCGAACGACATCGTCGACCAGCCGCTCTTGGCCGCGATGCTGGCCGTGCCGCGCGAGGCCTTCGTGGACGAGGCCCGCAAGAGCCTCGCCTATCTCGACACCGATATTCCGCTCGATGCCGACGATGCGCCCGGCCGGTTCCTGATCGAGCCGATGATCTTCGCCAAGCTGGTGCAGCTCGCCGAGCTGCGGAGCACCGACACGGTGCTGGAGGTCGGCACCGGCACCGGCTACGGCGCCGCCGTGCTGGCGCGCCTTGCCGCGAGCGTCGTGGCGCTCGAGGAGAGCGAGGCGCTGGCCGGCCGCGCTCGGACGATCCTCGCCAGCGTGGAAGGCGCCGGCGGCGTGACGGTCGTCACCGGGCCGCTGACCGAGGGTGCTGCCAAGCAGGCGCCGTTCAATGTCATCCTTATCGCGGGCGCCGTCGCGGCGGTGCCGCAGGCGTTGCTCGGTCAGCTCGCCGAGGGCGGCCGGCTGGTCGCGGTGGTGGGCGAGGGGCGTGCCGCCAAGGGCACGGTCTTCCGCCGGGACGGCGGCAGAATCGTGTCGCGCATCGCGTTCGACGCGGCGATTCCGGCGCTGCGGGCCTTTGCGGTCGCTAAGGAATTCGTCTTCTGACGGCGGAGCATCGGCGACCGTTTTGACGGCCGCCCGCGAACCGTTGCGAGTGCCGATGCGCATGAGAGCACGCAGCGGTTGCGCCGTTACGATGTGTTGCCGGGAAGAGCCACCGGCCGCTTTTCGGTGCACAGCACCCCGTCGCACGCTTTTGCGCATCTTAGGAGGTTGTTAAGGTCCGATCTCGCTCGGCCGCTTCCGCGCATGATTCCCGAAGTCACGGCGCGACGGTGCGGCTATTGTCGCGAAGATGCCGGCCGATCGATGGCGGCGCGTTCGCGTGTTTGGGAATGGGGATACGCATGGTGTTCGTGCGGCGTTCGATCTTGGCGGCGATTCGCGCGGCGAAATTGCGAGGCGCGGCGGTTCTCGTGGCCGGAACCCTGGCGATCGGCGCAGTCGGCGAGGCGCGGGCCGTGACGCTCGAGCAGATGCTCGCGGCCGCCTACACGAATAATCCGCTATTGAACGCGGAGCGGGCCCGCAACCGCGCCGTCGACGAATTGGTGCCGCAGGCGCTGGCCGCCTATCGCGCGCGCATCGCGGCGACCGCCGATGTCGGCGTGCAGACCCAGGAGACCCGGGTCGAGGACATCACGTCCCGCCGTACGACCTTTCCGCGCGGCGTCGGGCTGACGATCAACCAGACGCTGTTCGACGGCTACAAGACGCCCAACCGGGTGAAGCAGGCCGATACCGGCGTGCTGGCGGCGCGTGAGCAACTTCGCAACCTCGAGCAGAACACGCTGCTCGACGCGGTCACGGCCTATATGAACGTGCTGCGCGACGCTTCGCTCCTCCAGCTCCAGAAGGGCAACGTCGACCTGCTCGACGAGCAGCTCAAGGCGACGCGCAACCGCTTCAATGTCGGCGAGGTGACGCGCACCGACGTGGCGCTCGCCGAATCGGCGCTGCAGGGCGCGATCGCGCAGGTCGCGCAGGCCGACGCGACGCTGCGCTTCAGCCGCGCGACCTTCCGCCGCGTGATCGGCGTGGAGGCGATGAAGCTTTCGCCCGGCCGGCCGATCGAGCGGCTGATCCCGCGGAAGCTGGAGGAGGCGCTGGCGCGCGGCTATGCCGAGCACCCGGCCATTCTCGGCTCCAAATATGGCGTCGATTCCGCGCTGCTGCAGGTGCGCGTCGTGGAAGGCGAGCTGCTGCCGACCGTGACGCTCGAGGGCACGCTGTCGAACCGCTGGCAGCCGCAGTCGAGCATTGACCAGGCGCTGACCGCGACGATCGTCGGCCGCCTGACGGTGCCGATCTTCCAGGGCGGCGTCGAATATGCGCGCGTGCGCGAGGCCAAGGAAACGCTCGGCCAGCGGCGGCTCGAGATGGATTCCTCGCGCGACCAGGTGCGCGCGGCGGTCGTCCAGTCGTTCGGCCTCTATGAGGCGGCGCGCGCCCGCATCGCGGCCGCCGAGGCGCAGATCAAGGCGGCCGAGGTGGCGCTGAACGGCGTGCGTGAGGAATATCGCGTCGGCCAGCGCACGACGCTCGACGTGCTGAACGCGCAGCAGACGCTGCTCAACGCCCGCGTCACGCTGGTCACGGCCCAGGCCGACCGGGTCATCCAGTCCTATTCGGTGCTGAGCTCGACCGGCCGCCTCTCGGTGGCGCGGCTCGGGCTGAAGGTCGGCATCTACGAGCCGCAGGTCCATTACGACCAGACGCGCGACCGCTGGTTCGGCCTGAGGACGCCGGACGGGCGCTGAGCGCGGCCGCCGGAAGACAAGATCTCCACAGAGGTTTTTGCGTTCGGCGCGAAGTTGCGGTTACATCGTCGCAAGCGACGGATTTCGCGGCATGATTCCCGCCGCGTAAGGCGAGACTGTCCATGAATACTGTGCCGAAGGCAGCGGAACCCTCGATGGAGGAGATTCTCGCGTCGATCCGTCGCATCATCGCCGAGGACGAGAAGCCGGCGGCGGCGCCGAGCAACGTCGCGCCGCTGCCGAGCGCGCAGCAGCGCCCGCCCGCGCAGGAGGCATCGCCCGTCGAGAGCCCTGTGGCGCCCGCGGCCGCGCCGGCCGGCGCCACGGTGAGCCCGATCTTCGCTCCGGCCCCCGCGCCAGCGTCCAACGATGCCGCGCCGCCCTTCGTGCCGATCCCGGTGCCGCAGGCGCCCCTCAAGCCTGCGCCGATGGCGCCGGACGAGATCGAGGCGCTTCTCGCCGCGCTCGACGAGCCGGCCGAGGCCTCGCGCGGCGCGGCATCGGCCGAGGCCGAGATCCTCGAGCTGACCGAGGTGGTGGAGCCGCAGCCCGTTCCCGGCTTCCAGCGCGTGACGTCGGATGACGACGTCGCCTTCGCGGAGGGGGAGGAGGGGGCGCCGGCCGCGATGCCCGCAGTCGCCTGGCCGGAGCCGCCGGCGGTTCCCGAGCCGCCGGAGTTCCAGGAATTCCCGATGCCGCTGCCGGCCGTCCGGTCGCGCCCGGCGGCTGCCGACCCGCTTCTGTCGAAGGAGACGGATGCATCGGTGCAGGCGGCCTTCCAGTCGCTCGCCTCGACGATCCTGACGCAGAATGCGCGCACGATCGAGGATCTGGTGCAGGACATGCTGCGGCCGATGCTGAAGACCTGGCTCGACGACAACCTGCCGGGCCTCGTCGAGCGGCTGGTGCGCGCCGAGATCGAGCGCGTGTCGCGCGGGCCGCGCTGACCCTCGCTTCGACTAGCGGCGGGCGATGGCGGCGGTGACGGCGAGGATGCCCATCGCCGCGATCAGCAGGAGCGCCGGCCCGCCGACCCGGTCGAAGATGATCGCGCCGAGCGCGATGCCGATGGTCTGACCGATGAACAGCGCGAAGGCGAAGGTGGCGAGCGCGGCGCCGCGCGCTGTCGGCACCATCTGCGTGGCGCGCACCTGCAAGGTGTTGTGGATCATCAGGAAGAGAAATCCGCTCGCCAGCAGCAGCGGCGGGGCGAGATGCCAATCCGGCGACAGCGCCAGCATCGCGAGGATGAGCGCGCTGCCGACGCCGCCGACGATGATCATCTGCCGCTCGCCGAGGCGCCTCACGAGCTTGGAGGCGACCGCCGCGTAGAGCAGGGTGCCGATGCCGGCGAGCCCCACGAAGGGGCCGCCGAGCGATGTCGGCACGCCGAAGCGCTGCTGCAGGTCCGCGCCGACGAAGGTCATGCCGCCATAGTAGAAGAAGCCTTCGACCGCCACCGCCGCGAGGACCGGCACGGCGGCGGGGTTGCGAAAGATCGCCAGCGTCGCGGCCATCGACTGGAACAGCCCGAGCCGCGAGGCGACCGGCTGGCGCCGCGCCGCTTCCTCCTTCACGAGCGCCAGCAGCAGGCCGGCGAGGCTCAGCGCGAACAGGCCGGCCACGAGGCCGAACACGGCGCGCCAGCTGTAGAGATCGCCGATTATGCCACCGAGCCCCTGGCCCGCCATGAAGCCGGCGGCCGTGCCGGTGAGGAAGCGGGCGATCACGCCCTGGCGCTGCTCATAGGGCACGGTGTCGCCGATCCAGGCGAGGGAGAGCGGCACGAGCCCGCCCGCCACCGCGCCGGCGAGGAAGCGGGCAGCGGAGAGCTGCGCAAGGGTGGTGGCGAAGGGCGCGAGCAGGCTGGTGAGGATCGACAGGCCCGACAGGATGACGATCAGCCGGTACTTGCCCATCCGGTCGCCGATCGGGCCGACGAGCAGCTGGCAGGCGCCATAGGCGATCGCATAGGCGGTGGCGACGGCGCTGGCGCCGCCCGTCGTCGTGCCGAACTCGGCCGCGATATGGGGCAGGAGCTGGTCGCAGATGCGAAGCGCCGCGATCGAGGCGAAGGCCGCGAGCGCGAGCGAGGCGATCGCCCACCAGGGAGTCGGTGGGGCGTCGCCGGTCCTGATCGAATCGGTCAAGCGGAACGTATCCTTGAAGCGCGCTCCGTTCTCACGAAATCGCCTCTGAGGTCAAATCGGCCGCTCGCTCCCGCGCCGAGCCCGTGAAATTGCGGTTGACAGCGCCAGGGCCCGCCGGTTCTGTCCGCACGAGCATATCGGCCTCTCAAGGGCCGCATCGAAGGACCGCCAAGCGTCATGTTGGAAAAGACCTATCAGCCGGCCGAGGCCGAAGCCCGCATCGCCCGCCTCTGGGAGGAGGCCGGGGCGTTCAAGGCCGGCCGGCCGGACCGCAAGGACGCGACGCCCTACACGATCGTCATCCCGCCGCCGAACGTGACCGGCTCGCTGCATATCGGCCACGCGCTCAACAACACCTTGCAGGACATCCTCGTCCGCTTCGAGCGGATGCGCGGCAAGGACGTGCTCTGGCAGCCCGGCATGGACCACGCCGGCATCGCGACGCAGATGGTCGTCGAGCGGCAGATGATGGAGCGGCAGGAGCCGGGCCGTCGCGAGATCGGCCGCGATGCCTTCGTCGAGAAGGTCTGGGCCTGGAAAGCCGAGTCGGGCGGCGCCATCGTCAACCAGTTGAAGCGCTTAGGGGCCTCCTGCGACTGGAGCCGCGAGCGCTTCACGATGGACGAGGGGCTCTCGCGCGCCGTCCTCGAGGTGTTCGTGACGCTCTACGAGCAGGGGCTGATCTACAAGGACAAGCGGCTCGTCAACTGGGACCCGAAATTTCTGACCGCGATCTCGGACCTCGAGGTGCAGCAGGTCGAGGTCAAGGGCAAGCTCTGGTACATCAACTACCCGCGCGAGGACGTCGCCTACGATCCGGCGAACCCCGAGACCTTCATCACGGTCGCGACGACGCGGCCCGAGACGATGCTCGGCGATTCCGCCGTCGCGGTGCATCCGGAGGACCAGCGCTACATCGATCTGATCGGGGCGCAGGTGATCGTGCCGCTGATCGGCCGGCCGATCCCGATCGTCGCCGACGAATATTCCGATCCCGAGAAGGGCTCGGGCGCCGTGAAGATCACGCCGGCGCACGACTTCAACGATTTCGAGGTCGGCCGGCGCACCGGCGCGCGGCTCATCAGCGTGCTCGACCGCGACGCCGCGATGGATCTCGTCGGCAACACGGCGTTCCTGGAGGATACCAGGCCGAGCTCGATGCTCGACCAGGTGCTGAACCTTCACGGCCAGAGCCGCGAGGCGGCGCGCAAGCGCATCGTCGAACTGCTGGAGGAAGGCGGGTTCCTCGCCAAGGTCGAGGACCATGTCCACATGGTGCCGCATGGCGATCGCTCGGGCGTCGTCATCGAGCCGTTCCTGACCGACCAATGGTATGTCGACGCCAAGACGCTCGCCGAGCCGGCGATCGCGGCGGTGCGCGAGGGGCGCACCGAGTTCGTGCCGAAGGCCTGGGAGAAGACCTATTACGAGTGGATGGAGAACATCCAGCCCTGGTGCGTGTCGCGCCAGCTCTGGTGGGGCCATCAGATCCCGGCGTGGTACGGGCCGGACGGCAAGGTCTTCGTGGCGCGCAGCGAAGAGGAGGCGGCGGCTGCCGCGCTCGCCCATTACGAGGTCGAGGAGGTGCTTTCCTCCGAGGAGGCCTACAAGCTGGCGGTGGACGCAGACCGGCGCGCCACCTTCCTGGTGCGCGACGAGGACGTGCTCGACACCTGGTTCTCCTCCGCGCTCTGGCCGTTCTC
>JBDHTH010000106.1:0-7854 GCA_039808545.1 Phreatobacteraceae bacterium
GCCCATGCGGCCGGCGAGCGGGGCGTAGATCTCCATCGTCTCTTCGGCGACGCGGTTGCGCTTGGCCTCGGGCACGTAGTGCAGCGTGCGCATGTTGTGCAGGCGGTCCGCGAGCTTGACGATCAGCACGCGGACATCGTCCGAGATGGCGAGCAGCAGCTTGCGCAGGTTCTCGGCCTGCTCGGCCTTCTTGGAGACGAGCTCCAGCCGCTTCAGCTTGGTGAGGCCGTCGACCAGCGCGCCGATCTCCGCCCCGAAGATGCGATCGATCTCCTCCCGCGTCGCCTCGGTGTCCTCGATCGTGTCGTGCAGCAGCGCCGCGACGATGGTGGCATCGTCGAGCTTCAGCTTGGTGAGGATGGCGGCGACTTCGAGCGGATGGGAGAAGTAGGGATCGCCGGAGGCGCGCCGCTGGTCGCCATGCGCGCGCATGGCGTACACATAGGCGCGATTGAGCATGTCCTCGTCGGTCGCGGGATTGTAACGGCGAACGCGCTCGACGAGCTCGTACTGCCGCATCATCGTCGTCGATCTCCGCACAAGCCGCTGTAATTATATGCTGACAGCGATTGGTTGATGCAACGCAAAAGCGCGGCGTACCAGCGCGCCGCGCGCACCACCCCCGCAAAAACAGAACGGCCGCTCAGGGGGAGCGGCCGTCCGGCAGGTCTTAAGCGGAAAGTCGGCGATCAGTCCTCGTCGTCGCTCGCCTCGGGCGGGACGAGCCCTTCCAGGCCGCGCAGCAGGTCTTCCTCGGTCATGCGGTCCATCTGGACCTCGCGGTCGTCGATCTCGGCCGCCGCATTGGCGAGCATCGGCACGGTGTCGGCCTCGGGCTCGTCGACCTCGACATATTTCTGCAGGCTGTGGATCAGGTCTTCCTTCAGGTCGCCCGGCGAGACGGTCTCGTCGGCGATCTCGCGCAGCGAGACGACGGGGTTCTTGTCGTTGTCGCGATCGACGGTCAGCGGCGAGCCGGCCGAGATCATCCGCGCGCGGTGGCTGGCGAGCAGAACCAGCTCGAAACGATTGTCGACCTTGTCGATGCAATCCTCAACAGTGACGCGGGCCATGGGCGCTGCGCTCCTTCAGTCCGGAATGGATTTGGGTCCAAGAATGGGATTTGGGCCTAGCGTCTACTCAATCGGGCGGCGAAATGCAATCGGATCGTCGCGCCAAAAAAAGCCACAATCGCGCTTGGTACGAAATTAAATACATGTTAGTCATCAGTACGTTGTTCAGATCGCTTCCTTAACGGCAGCCACAGCAACGACGTGCCGCAAAATTTTTGGTCTTCGCGCGTCGCGAGCGTATTCTAGGCAAGCATCATGGCAAATGAACGGTTAGCGCTCTTTATTGACGGCGCAAATTTGTACGCTGCAACGAAGACGCTCGGCTTCGACATCGACTACAAGGCGCTTCTGCGCGAGTTCCAGGGACGCGGAACCTTTCTGAGGGCCTATTATTACACGGCGCTGGTCGAGGATCAGGAATATTCGTCGATCCGTCCGCTGATCGATTGGCTCGACTATAACGGCTATACGGTCGTGACGAAGCCCGTCAAGGAGTTCACGGACGCGAGCGGCCGCCGCAAGATCAAGGGCAACATGGACATCGAGCTGGCGGTCGACGCGCTCGAGCTCGCCAATCGCGTCGATCACGTTGTGTTGTTCTCGGGCGACGGCGACTTCCGCACGCTGGTCGCGGCGATGCAGCGGCGCGGCGTGCGCGTCTCGGTCGTTTCGACCATCGCCACGCAGCCGCCGATGATCGCCGACGAGCTGCGCCGGCAGGCCGACAGCTTCATCGACCTCGTCGATCTGCGCGCCAAGATCGGCCGCGATCCCGCCACGCGCCCCGAGCGGGTCGACCGCCCGGAGCGCGGCGACCGGCCCGACCGGCCGCTCCGCGAAACGCGGCAGGCGATGCCGCAATTCCTGCAGCGCAGCGCTCCGCGCCCGGCCTCGCCGTCCGACGACGAGTTTGCCTCGGGCTGACGTGCTCGGCCTCCGCTGCGCCGTGCCATGGGCCCGGCGGCATGCCCATGCCGGAGCGACCGCTCAGATGAAATCGAAACGGGCGCTCTGAATTGGCTCTGGCCGCACGTCTTACCGCGAACCGGCATCTTCCCGCGCACCGGCATCCGCTTTGCTTGAAAATGCTCTGATCGACAGCGCGATGCCGAGCGAGCCCGATCACGACTGTCCCCTCTGCCCGCGCCTCGTCGCCTATCGCGGCGAAGCGCGGCGCCTGCTGCCGGGCGCGCATAATGCGCCGGTGCCGAGCTTCGGCGATCCCGGCGGGCGGCTGCTGATCGTCGGCCTCGCGCCCGGCCTCAATGGCGCCAACCGGACCGGGCGGCCCTTCACGGGCGATTATGCCGGCGCGCTGCTCTACGCGACGCTCGACAAGTTCGGCTTCTCGCGCGGCACCTTCCAGGCGCGGCCGGACGACGGCGTGACGCTGGTCGACTGCCGGCTCACCAACGCGGTGCGCTGCGTGCCGCCGCAGAACAAGCCGCTGCCGATCGAGATCCGCACCTGCCGTTCCTTCCTCGTCGCAACGATCGCCGAGATGAAGGCGCTCGCGGCCGTCGTCGCGCTCGGGCGCATCGCGCATGACAGCGTGGTCGCGGCGCTCGGCGGCAAGCCCGCGCGCGTGCCGTTCGGGCATGGCGCGCAGCACCGGATCGGCGCCCTCACGCTCTACGACAGCTATCACTGCTCGCGCTACAACACGAATACCGGCGTGCTGACGACCGCCATGTTCGAGGCGGTGTTCGCGCAGGTTCGAGCAGATCTCAAGGTCGTTTCAGCAATCCCGAATTAGGCGCGATTGCCTTGCTCGCGACACGCTGCTCGCGAATTTGTGAGGCGATGGCGCATGAACGCTACCGGCTTCTCGTTCGACCACCTCGCAGCGGAGGTCGAGAGCCATGTCCGAGCAATTGCTACTTTGGATCTTCATCGCGATGAATGCCTTGCGGCTCTTGGCCTATGTGCCGCAAATCGTGCAGCTCTGGCGCGATCAGCGCGGCGCCAAGGGAATCTCGTGTGCAAGCTGGACCATGTTCACGGCGGCCAATTGCTCGACGGCGCTGTACGCCCTGTTCGTGCAGAACGCCCATCTCCCGGCTTTTCTCTTCGGCCTCAGCACGCTCGGCTCGTTCGCGATCCTCGCGCTAACCGCCCTTCGGCGGTTGGAGCGGCGGCGGGTCGAACTGGCTGACAAGCTCGAGACGAAATTTGCGCCATACGCCTACAAGTTCCGTCGAGCGGAGCAGGCCTGAGTGCGATGCGATCTTTCGTTTGGGCGGCCAACCGAAAATACCGTCCTCAGCCCCGGTCGCGCAGCAGCCGGGCCTTGTCGCGGTTCCAGTCGCGCTCCTTGATCGCCTCGCGCTTGTCATGCGCCTTGCGGCCGCGCGCGATGGCGAGCGCCACCTTGGCGAAGCCGCGCGCGTTGAAATAGATGCGCAGCGGCACCACCGTCATGCCTTCGCGGTCGACCGCATTGGCGAGCTTGGCGATCTCGCGCTTCTTCAGGAGCAGCTTTCGCGGCCGCTTGGTGTCGTGGTTGAAGCGGTTGGCTTCCAGATATTCCGGGATATAGGCGTTGAGCAGGAACAATTCGCCGCCGCGCGCCTGCGCGAAAGCGTCGCCGATCGTCGCCTTGCCGGCGCGCAGCGACTTGACCTCGGTGCCGGCGAGCTGGATGCCGGCCTCGAAGACCTCGCCGATCTCGTAATTGTGCCGCGCCTTGCGGTTGTCGGCGACGGTCTTCTCGTCGCCGGCCTTAACGGTGGCCAAGTTTCACCTATTGGTACGCATCACCCGTTCAGCAGCCCGGCATGCACGAGGGCGCCGCGGATCGTCTCCTTGGTCGGCGCCGATACGGGCAGGAGCGGCAGGCGCACCTCCTCGTTGCTGCGGCCGAGCAGCGCGAGCCCCGCCTTGGCGCCGGCGAGGCCCGGCTCCAGGAAGGTCGCGGCATGCAGCGGGATCAGCCGGTCCTGGATCTTGAGCGCCTTGGCGTAGTCGCCCTCCAAGGTCGCGCTCTGCAGCTCGGCGCAGAGGCGCGGCGCGACATTGGCGACGACCGAGATGCACCCCACCCCGCCAGCCGCGTTGAAGGCGAGCGCCGTCATGTCCTCGCCCGAGAGCTGGATGAAGCCCTCGCCCATCGCGGCGCGCTGCTGCGAGACGCGGGCGAGATTGCCGGTCGCATCCTTCACGCCCGCGATGTTCTTCAATTCGAACAAGCGCGCCATGGTGTCGACCGACATGTCGACGACCGAGCGCGGCGGGATGTTGTAGATGAAGATCGGAATGCCGACCGCGTCGTTGACCGCCTTGAAATGGCGATAGAGGCCTTCCTGGGTCGGCTTGTTGTAATAGGGGGTGACGACCAGCACGCCGTCGGCGCCCGCCTTCTCGGCATGCACCGCGAGCTCGATCGCCTCGCGCGTGTTGTTGGAGCCGGCGCCCGCCATCACGGGCACGCGGCCCTTGCCGCCATGCTTCTTCGCCTCGTCGACGACGATCTCGACGACGCGGTTGTGCTCCGCATGGGAGAGCGTCGGGCTCTCGCCGGTGGTGCCGACCGGCACGAGGCCGGTAGTGCCTTCCGCGATCTGCCAGGCCACATGCTCGCGCAACGCTTTCTCATCCACGGCGCCGTCGCGAAACGGGGTGATCAGCGCGGTGAGAGAACCCTTGAACATCGTTGCGGTCCATTCTGAACGGTTGGCGGATTTGCGGTTCGCGAAGCCGCGCCGGGCGTGAGGCCCGGCCGGGCGGCGCGGGGCTCCCTCAATACGCGCTAACGCCTTGGATTGGAAGGCATCGCCCGCATGGCGGGCCGGCTTAGATCGCCTGGGATCGCCAGGGCGCCGGCTACCGCGCCCGACTCGATTCGGCCACGAATTGGCCATCGCGGCGTCTTTCGGTTAGCATTTCGTCAATCTGAAAGGTCGAAAAGGGAAAGCTGAAGCCGTCGCTCGTCAGGAGTTGTGAGCGCCATGCGCCGTATTTTGCTGTCCGGCATCGCCGTTTCCGCCATGCTGGCCCAGGGGGCTGTCGCGCCCGCACTCGCACAGACCGACGACCGCTATCCGGTTCCGGCGGCAGCCATTCCCTATGCGCCCACCAATGACGAGACGGTGACCGGCACGCTGCCGCAGCCGGCCGTGTCGGCGCCGTTCTCGACTGCCGCGCCCGGCCAGGCGAGCGCCGCCGAGATCGCGGCGATCCGCGACATCGCGGCCCTCGCCAAGGCCGGCAAGGTCTCGGACGCCACCGCCCGGCTCGGCCAGCTCTCGACGCCGATCGCCCGCAAGACGGCCGAATGGCTGATCCTGCGCCAGGGCGGCGCGGATCTCGGCCGCTACGCGGCGTTCCTCCGGGCGAATGAAGGCTGGCCGATCGCCATCGCGGTGCGCCGCAAGGCGGAGCTCTCGCTCTACGATTCCAAGGCCGATGCGCGCACGGTGCGCGCCTTCTTCGCCGGCCAGCCGCCCGTGACCGCCAAGGGGCGCATCGCGCTCGCCATCGCGCTCAAGGAAACCGGCGATGCAAGGCAGGCGGCCGAGCTGGTGCGCGCCACCTGGCGCGAGGACGATCTCTCGGCCGAGGTCGAGACGCGCATCCTCGCCAATTTCGCCGGCGTGCTGACCCGCGACGACCATCGCTACCGCTTCGCGACGCTGCTCTACGAGGGCGAGAAGGCCTCGGCGCTGCGGGCCGGCACGCGGATCGGCATGGCGGAGCTGGCGCGCGCCTATATCGCGAGCGACACGAAGGGCGGCACCGTCGCGGTGCCGGCCGGCCAGCACGCCGACCCGGTCTTCGCGCTGGTGCAGGCGCGGGTGCTGCGCAAGGCCGACCGCTTCAAGGAAGCGGCGCAGATCCTGATCGCGGCGAAGAACGACCCGCACGCGCCTGACAAGAAGGACCCGTGGTGGGTCGAGCGGCGGCTCGTCGCCCGCAAGCTGCTCGATCTGAACGAGCCGCAGCTCGCCTACCGCGTCGCGGCCGATTTCCGCGGCCGGGACGAAGGCGCGAAATACGAGGCCGAGTTCCATGCCGGCTGGATCGCGCTGCGCTTCCTGAACGATCCGGCGACCGCGCAGAAGCATTTCACCGCGATGACGCGCCTGGCGACGCAGCCGCTCGGCTTCTCGCGCGCCGGCTACTGGCTCGGCCGCGCCGCGGAAGCGCGCGGCGACACCGGCACGGCGCAGCGCGGCTATCAGCTCGCGGCGCAGCACCCGACCACCTATTACGGCCAGCTCGCGCGCGCCAAGCTCGGCCTCGGCGACCTGCCGATCCGCGCCGCGCCGACCGGCGCCACGACCCGCGCCGCCTTCGCCCGCTACGAGGCGGTGCAGGCGCTCCAGCTCATCGAGCAGGCCGGCTTGCGCGACGTCGCGATCGCGGCCTATGTCGACATGGCGCGCGCCATGAACGAGCCCTCCCAGCTCGCCCAGCTCGCCGAGGTGGCGGTGCAGAGCCGGCATCCGCGCGCCACGATGCTGGTCGGCAAGATCGCGCAGCTCAAGGGCATGTCGTTCGACACCCATGCGTTCCCGGTCTTCGGCATTCCGGCCTTCAACGCGGTCGGGCCGACGGTCGACAAGGCGATCGTCTATGCGATCGCCCGTCAGGAAAGCACCTTCGACACCAATGTCGTCTCCACGGCCGGCGCGCGCGGGCTGATGCAGCTCATGCCGGGCACGGCGCAGATCACGGCCAAGACCTACGGCCTGCCCTACGAGATGGCGCGGCTGACACGCGACCCCGCCTATAACGCGACGCTCGGCTCGGCCCATCTCGGCGAGTTGATCAACCAGTATAACGGCTCGCTGATCCTGACCTTCGCGGCCTACAATGCGGGGCGCGGGCGCGTGACGCAGTGGATCGCGGCGTATGGCGACCCGCGCGACCCGAAGATCGATCCGATCGACTGGGTCGAGCGCATCCCCTTCACGGAGACGCGCAACTACGTGCAGCGCGTGATGGAGAACGTGCAGGTCTATCGCGCGCGCCTCAACGGGCAGACGCGGCTGGCGATCGAGCAGGACATCAGGCGCGGCGCGCCGAATTGACCGGTCGGCATCCAGAGCCTGCGCGCTGCTGGTATGGCCTCGTGTTGGTGGCCTGCGAAGGCGGGCCATCCACGACTCGACCTTTCGGACAGCAGCTGATCGAGGCCGTAACGGGACACGCGGCGCCAATCGGTGACGTTGCAAGTCGTGGATGGCCCGGATGAACCGGGCCATGACGCAGATTGAGACCGACGGACGATGAGCGATTGGGCCGGCGGGCTATCGCGGCGCGGCGCCACGTGGTGAAGTGACGGTCCTGCAGCCGCCCTCCTCCGTGAGCCCATGTCCATTTCCATCAACGATTCCGTTCCGACCAGCGATTCCTCTTCGACCGGCGCTCCCTCCGTTCGCATCCAGGACCATTTCATTTCCGCGCCCGACGGGCTGCGGCTGCATGCGCGCGAATACGGCGCCGTGCCGTCCCGGTTCACGCCCGTGCTGTGCCTGCCCGGCCTTGCGCGCACGGCCGCCGATTTCGCCGCGCTCGCCGCGGCGCTGGCCGGTGATGCCGACCGGCCGAGGCGGGTCGTCGCGGTCAGCTATCGTGGGCGCGGTCTTTCGGCGCGCGATCCGGACTGGAAGAACTACGCGATACCGGTCGAGATGTCGGATGTCTTCGCGATCATCGACGCGCTCGGGCTCGGACCCGCGATCGTGGTCGGCACCTCGCGTGGCGGGCTGATCAGCATGGCGATGGCGGCGCAGCGGCCGACGGCGCTACGCGGCGTGGTGCTGAACGATATCGGCCC
>JBDHTH010000107.1:0-7838 GCA_039808545.1 Phreatobacteraceae bacterium
GTCGAGGATCCGTCATGACGCTTGCCTTCACGCCGCGCCCCCGCCCCGCCCGCCAGCCGATGGAGGGACGCCATGCGCGCCTCGAGCCGCTCGACGCAGCCCGCCACGGCGACGACCTCTGGCAGGCGCTCGACGGGCATGACCGGATCTGGGACTACCTCCCCTACGGCCCCTTTCCGGATCGCGCCGCCTTCCTCGGCTGGCTCGGAGAGCGCCAGGCGCTGGCCGATCCGCTCTATTTCGCGGTCATCGACCAGCATTCCGGCAAGGCCGTCGGCCTCGTCACGCTGATGGAGATCCGCCCGCAGCATGGCGTCATCGAGACCGGCCATATCGTCTTCTCGCCGGCCCTGCAGCGCACGCCGGCCGCGACCGAGGCGATCTATCTCCAGGCGCGCCACGCCTTCGACGATCTCGGCTACCGGCGCTTCGAATGGAAGTGCAACAACGAGAACGCCGCCTCGCGCCGCGCCGCCGAGCGCTTCGGCTTTATACCCGAGGGCGTTTTCCGCCAGCACATGGTGGTGAAGGGCAGGAACCGTGACACCGCCTGGTTCTCGATCACGGATGGCGAGTGGCCTTCGGTCAAGGCGGCATTCGAGGGCTGGCTGGCACCGGAGAATTTCGGCCCGGACGGCCGGCAAAGGCGGCGCCTGAGCGACTTCCGCTAAACTCTGTCAGAAGCGAAGGAAAGGAGGCAGCATGTCGAGACTTGCGCTGACGATCGCGATCCTGACCCTGACCGCTACCCCGGCGGCGGCCGAATACGGCGCCCTGGCGGCCGCCACGGACGGCAGCTACGGCTGGTCGAAAGGCTACGAGACCCGCGAGGAAGCCGAACGCCGCGCCTTGGACGAATGCGGCAAATACGCCGGCGACTGCCAGATCCTGAGCTATTTCCAGGATGCCTGCGTCACCATCGTGCGCAACGAGAACAGCCGCAGGCCGCATATCACCTGGTCGCTCCTGTCGTCGCGGGCCAAGCGCCGCCAGGAGGCGCTCGCCGAATGCCGCGAGCTGAGGGGCAATGCCTGCAAGATCCTCAAGGAGTTCTGCACCGGCGCCGACGATGACCGATGAGCCGCCCGGCCCCGGCCTGCGCAGGGCCGCGGCATCCGACCGGGCGCCGCTCGAGGCGCTCCAGCACGTCGCCTACGCCGCCAACCGCGCCCTCCTCGGCGCCGAGCCGCTGCCGCTGACCGTCGACTACGGCGAGATCCTGCGCGACTACGAGATCTGGCTTGCGGGCACTGCGAAGCGCCTCGACGGCGCCCTGATCCTCCTTGCGCGGCCGGGCGACCTCCTCGTCTGGAGCGTCGCGGTTGCGCCGCACGCCCAGGGCAGCGGCCTCGGCGGCGCGCTGCTCGCGGCGGCCGAGCGCCGCGCCGAGACGCTCGGCCGCGACACCGTCCGTCTCTATACCGGCGCCCGGCTCAAGGAACGGGTTGCGTGGTACACGCGCCGCGGCTATGCGATCGAAAGGCGAGAAAAGCTGCCGGACCGCATGATGGTCCACATGGTCAAGAGCATCGCCGGAAAAGGGAGAGACACGATGGCCGGAAGGCTGAAGGGCAAAGTCGCGCTGGTGACGGCGGCGGGTCAGGGCATCGGCCGCAAGTCGGCGGAGTTTTTCGCGCAGGAAGGCGCCAAGGTCATCGCCACCGACATCGACGTGTCGAAGCTCGAGGGCCTGCCGCGCGGCACGATCAAGCGCAAGCTCGACGTGCGCTCCAACCGCGCCGTCGAAGCCCTCGCCGAGAAGATCGGGCCGATCGACATCCTGCTCAACGCCGCCGGCTTCGTGCATCACGGCACCGTGCTCACGACTTCTGACGCCGATTGGGCCTTCTCCTTCGACGTCAACGTCCAGTCGATGCACCGCACCATCAAGGCGTTCCTGCCGGGCATGCTGGAAAAGGGCGCCGGCTCGATCATCAATGTCGCCTCGGGCGCTGGCTCGGTGCGCGGCATTCCGAACCGCTACGTCTATGGGGCCACCAAGGCGGCGGTCATCGGCCTCACCAAGGCGGTGGCGGCCGACTACATCCGCCAGGGCATCCGCGCCAATGCGATCTGCCCCGGCACCATCGAGTCGCCCTCGCTCGACCAGCGCATCCTCGACGTCGCCAAGACCCAGAAGATCACCGAGCAAGCGGCACGCCAGGCCTTCATCGACCGCCAGGCGATGGGCCGGCTCGGCAAGCCGGAGGAGATCGCCTGGCTCGCGGTCTATCTCGCCTCCGACGAATCGAGCTACACGACCGGCCAGATCCATCTCGCCGACGGCGGCTTCGCCCTCTGATCGCAGCGCACAAGGGGCGGCGCATCCCTTGCCGCCACCCCCGCGCCGGACCAGATTAGCGTCGGGGTGCGATCTTCGAGGAGAACCGACCATGCTCCGTCCCTTGAGCGCGCTGCTTCTGCTGGCCGCCGCCACCCTGCCCGCAACGGCCCGTCCGGCCACCTATGCGATGAGCTGCGACCAGGCGCGCGCGGTCGTCGCGCGGGCCGGCGGCATCGTGCTGTCGACCAGCCCCACCACCTATGACCGCTTCGTCCGCGATCGCCGCTTCTGCCTCGGCGGCCAAGCGGTCGAGCCGGCCTGGGAGCGGACGCTCGACACGCCGCAATGCCCGATCGGCTACCGCTGCAAGGAGCCCGAGCGGCTGCACGACGACTGGTAAGCGCAGCCGCGCCATTCCGCTTTGCGGGTTGCGAAGCCGGCGCCTGATTTGCATCAATAGCGCGCAACGAACAGCGACGCTCGGGGTCGGGAAGCGCTCATGCATGTCGTCATCACCGGTGCGGCCGGCATGGTCGGCCGCAAATTCGCCGCGCGCCTGGCGCGGGACGGCGACGTGGCGGGCCGCGAGATCACGCGCCTGACGCTGAGCGACATCGTTACGCCGCCCGCGCCGGAAGGCCTTTCGGGGCGGATCACGGCACGAGCCGAGGATTTCACCGACCCTTCCGTCGCGACGGCGCTCGCGGCCGAGCGTCCCGACATGATCTTCCATCTCGGCGCGATCATCTCGGGCGAGGCCGAGCGCGATTTCGACAAGGGCTATCGCGTCAATCTCGACGGCACGCGCGCATTGCTCGAGGCGATCCGGCGGGAAGGCGCCAGGCCCGGCGCGCCCTACGTGCCGCGCTTCGTGTTCACCTCCTCGAGCGGCGCCTTCGGCGCGCCGTTTCCGCCCGTCATCTCCGACGATTTTGCCCTGACGCCGCTGACCTCCTACGGCACCGAGAAGGCGATCGGCGAGCTGTTGCTGGCCGATTATTCGCGGCGCGGCTTCGTCGACGGGGTCGGCATCCGCTTTCCCTCGATCTGCATCCGGCCCGGCAAGCCGAACGCTTCGGCAGGCGGCTTCTTCTCCGCGATCATCCGCGAGCCACTGGTCGGCCTGGAGGCCTCGCTCCCCGTGGACGACGACCTGGTCTTCACCCATGCGAGCCCGCGCTCGGCGGTCGGCTTCCTGGTCCACGCCGCCGGCCTGACGCGCGAATCGCTCGGACCCCGCGTCAACCTGACGATGCCGGGCGTGTGCTGCACGGTCGGCGAGCAGATCGAGGCGCTGCGCCGCGTCGCGGGCGATCGCGCCGTCAAGCTGATCCGCCGCGCGCCCGACAAGGCCGTGACCGACATCGTCTCGGGCTGGCCGACCCGCTTCGACGCGGCCCGCGCGCTCGCGCTGGGCTTCAAGGCCGACAAGGATTTCGACGAGATCGTCCGCGTCCATATCGAGGACGAGCTCGGCGGCACCATTCCGAACTGATCCGCCAAACTGATCCGCAACGACAAACATCGGGAAACACCCATGCATATTCTGGTTTTCGGCGCCGCCGGCATGGTCGGCCGCAAGCTCGTGGAACGCCTCGCCCGCGACGGCGCGCTCGGCGGCAAGGCGATCGATAAGATATCGCTCACCGACATCGTCGAGCCGCCGGTGCCGGACGCGCTCAAGGGCAAGGCAAAGGCCTGGGCGGCCGATTTCGCCAATCCGGGAGAGGCCGATAAGGCGATCGCCGAGCGCCCCGACGTGATCTTCCACCTCGCCGCCATCGTCTCGGGCGAGGCGGAGGCCGATTTCGACAAGGGCTACCGCATCAATCTCGACGGCACGCGGCTCCTGTTCGAGGCGATCCGCCAGGTCGCGATGAAGGAAAAATACCATCCGCGCATCGTCTTCACCTCCTCGGGCGCGGTCTACGGCGCGCCCTTCCCGGACTCGATCCCCGACGATTTCCACCTGACGCCGCTGACCTCCTACGGCACCCAGAAGGCGATCGGCGAATTGCTGCTCGCCGATTACTCCCGCAAGGGCTTCTTCGACGGCATCGGCCTGCGCTTCCCCACCATCTGCGTGCGGCCCGGCAAGCCCAACAAGGCAGCGTCCGGCTTCTTCTCCAACATCATCCGCGAGCCCCTCGTCGGCCAGGAGGCGATTCTGCCGGTCTCCGAGGAGGTGCGGCACTGGTATGCCAGCCCGCGCGCCGCGGTCGGCTTCCTGATCCATGCCGCGACCCTCGATACGGCGAGGCTCGGCTGGCGCCGCAGCCTCGCCATGCCGGGCCTCTCGGCCACCGTCGGCGAGGAGCTGGAGGCGCTGCGCCGGGTCGGCGGCGAGAAGGCCTACAACCTCGTCAAGCGCGTACCCGACGAGACGATCATCCGCATCGTCTCGTCCTGGGCGCAGCGCTACGACGCGAAGATCGCCACAGAGCTCGGCTTCAAGGCCGAGAAGAGCTTCGACGAGATCATCCAGGCCCATATCGAGGACGAGCTCGGCGGCAAGGTCGCCTGAACCGGCCGCCGCCGATCCGCGAATGAAAGGCCGGGCCGCATCGCGGCCCGGCGCGATGGTCTTCGAGCAGGAGGAGCCGCCATGCCGGCGATCCGGATCGACACGCGCCAGGGCTGGATCGGCGCACGCCGCCAGGCGGTCATCGCGGCGGTGGAGCGCGCCGTCGTCGCCGGCGTGAACATCACCGAGGGGATGAGCTCGATCGTCCTCATGGAGCACGCGCCCGACGCGATGGCGGCGCCGCGCGGCAAGGGCGCGGCCTATCTCGTGGTCGAGGTACGGCTGCTCGCCGGGCGCTCGAACGAGGCCCGCAAGCGCCTCTTCGCCGCGATGGCCGAGCAGCTTGCCCCGCTCGGCGTCGCGAGCGCCGATATCGAGGTCGTGCTGATCGACGTGCCGCGCGAAAGCTGGGGCCTGGACGGCCGGCCGGCGAGCGAGATCGCCCTCGACTTCAAGGTCGATGTCTGATCCCCGATCGGAACCCGCCGCCCATCCGTCCACAAAACCTTGGCGCGGGGGCTGCGATTGCCTAAATTGATCGGCAATCAGCCAGTCATGCGGCCCCCGGCCGCCCGGAGTTCCTGAACGTGTTCGACTATGTGGATGCCGCCGCCAATCCGAAGCGGAAGAATGGCCAGATAAAGCTCTACGGCCCCGAGGGCTTCGCCGGCATGCGGCGGGCCGGGCGCCTCGTCGCCGAATGCCTCGACATGCTGGTCGACGTCGTCGCGCCGGGTGTGCCGACCGCCAAGATCGACCGCCTCGTCTACGAATTCGGCCGCGACCACGGCGCCTATCCGGCGACGCTGATGTATCGCGGCTTCACGTATTCCTCCTGCATCTCGCTCAACCACGTGGTCTGCCACGGCTTTCCGAGCGAGAAGCCGCTGCGCGAGGGCGACATCCTCAATATCGACGTCACCTTCATCCTCGACGGCTGGCATGGCGATTCGAGCCGCATGTATGCGGTGCCGCCGATCCCGCGCCGCGCCGAGCGGCTGATCGAGGTGACGTATGAATCGCTGGAGCGCGGCATCGCGGCCGCCAAGCCCGGCAATACGCTCGGCGATATCGGCCACGCGATCCAGAGCTTCGTGGAGCCGCAGCACATGAGCGTCGTCCGCGACTTCTGCGGCCACGGCCTCGGCCGGCTCTTCCACGACGAGCCGAACGTCGTGCATGTCGGCCGGCCCGGCGAGGGCGCGCCGCTCAAGCCCGGCATGTTCTTCACCATCGAGCCGATGATCAATCTCGGCCGCCCGCATGTGAAGGTGCTCTCGGACGGCTGGACGGCCGTGACGCGCGACCGCTCGCTCTCGGCGCAGTTCGAGCACGCGGTCGGCATCACCGAGACCGGCTGCGAGGTCTTCACGCGCTCGCCGAAGGGCTTCGACCTGCCGCCTTTCGCCAAAGCGGCCTGAACGGCCCCGTCTCCGGCTACATTACAGCCCGAGCGTCCTCTCGTAATGGGTGGCCATGCGCTTGGCCGCGACTTCGCGCGGATGCAGCTCGTCGAACCACTCGTTCGTCTTAACGAGCGGCGTGAGATTCATATAGGCGATCCTGCCGCCCGAGCTCGCCGCGAAGGCCGCCAGGCGCGCATTGAAGGCCTCCACCATCTTGCGGACGACCGCGCGGCAGAGATCCGGCATATGCACCGGGTCGAGCCCGCGCTGCATCAGCGGCCCGCCGACCCAGGGGCCGTCGACCTGCGGGATGACGAAGCTGTAGCCATGCACGACAAGCACCGTCCCGGGCGAGGCCTGCTTCACGATCTTGGCAAGCCGCGCATACTGCGCCATCAGCGCGTCGAGCATGCCGTAATAGGCGTCCTTGATGTAGTAGAGCGCGTCGGCCGGCTTGCTGTAGGCGGGGTCGAACAGGTTGACGTAGAGCTTCAGGTCGCCGTTGCCGACGACGTCGTTGCCGCCGCCCGAGAACAGGAAGAACTTGACGCCGCCCGCCTTCAGCGGCGCGACGAACTGCGCCTCCGCCAGCATGTTTTCCATCGTGTCGCCCGCCTTGGCGAGCGTCACGATCGGCCGTTTCTCGCCGAGGAAATCGACGATCGTCCGCGGCCAGATGAATGGCAGGTCGAACCAGGAATCGCCTTCCGCCAGGATCTTGGCGGCCGATTCGCGGATGATGTCAGTCGCTTCGGCCGGCGTCCCGGCCCGCACCGCGGCGGTTCGGCCGGGCGCCGCCTGATCCGCGAGCGTCTTGGCCAGCGCCGCCGCAAGGGCGTTCGACGTCGCCTTGAACGCCGTATCGTCGACATGGGCCGGATCGAACCTGACGCCGGGCACGAAGGGCCGGCCGGTGCCCGGATCGGGCAGGAAGTATTTCGCGGCCTTCTTGCCGTCGATCGCGCCGCTCTCGATCTGCTCGACGAGCTTGGACAACAGGATTTTCTTCGCCATCTTATCCTCCCGCAGTCGATCGCCGAGAATGCAACCTTTGGTTACATTTGCCAATGCGCCCTACACCTATCGCATCGAAAGATGACGCCACGGAGCCGGCCGATCACCGGCACGGCCACCGCGACCGCCTGCGGCAGCGCTTTCGCGAGGCCGGCAGCGCCGCGCTCGCCGACTACGAGTTGCTCGAGCTCGTGCTGTTCCGGGCGATCCCGCGCCGCGACGTCAAGGCGCTCGCCAAGGCGTTGATCGCCCGCTTCGGCTCCTTCGCCGAGGTGATGGCCGCCTCCCCCGCCCTGCTGGCCGAGGTAGACGGCATCGGCGAGGCGGTCGCGACCGACATCCTGATCGTCCACGCGGCCGCCGAGCGGATCGCCAAGGGCAAGGTAAAGGCCCGGACGGTGCTGAGCTCCTGGTCCTCGGTGCTGGAATATTGCCGCACCGCCATGGCGTTCGCGGAGCGCGAGCAGTTCCGCATCCTCTTCCTCGACAAGCGCAACGCGCTGATCGCCGACGAGGTCGCGCAGACCGGCACGGTGGACCATACGCCGGTCTATCCGCGCGAGGTGGTGCGGCGCGCCCTCGAGCTCTCGGCCACCGCCCTCATCCTCGT
>JBDHTH010000108.1:0-7766 GCA_039808545.1 Phreatobacteraceae bacterium
TCGCGCTGCCGATCGGCGTGATGATGGGCGCCTGGAAGCCCGTGGAGGCCTTCTTCGAGCCATTCGTGTCCTTCGCGCGCTATCTGCCGGCTTCGGCCTTCATCCCGCTGCTGATCCTGTGGGCCGGCATCGGCGAATTGCAGAAGCTGCTGGTGATCTTCATCGGCTCGTTTTTTCAACTGGTGCTGATGATCGCCGTCGCGGTCGGCTCGGCCCGCAAGGACCTGGTGGAGGCCGCCTATACGCTCGGGGCGGGCGATGCGAGCATCGTGCGCCGCGTGCTCATCCCCTCGGCCGCGCCCGAGATCGCCGAGATCTTCCGCCTGGTGCTCGGCTGGGCCTGGACCTACGTGATCGTCGCCGAGCTGATCGGCTCATCCTCGGGCATCGGCCATATGATCGTCGACAGCCAGGCGCTGCTGAACACCGGCCAGATCATCTTCGGCATCATCGTCATCGGCCTGATCGGGCTCGTCTCCGATTTCCTGTTCAAGGCCGCCAACCGCTCGCTGTTCCCCTGGAAGCTCGCCTGAGGACGCCGCCATGACCCAGCTCGTCATCGACGGCGTCGGCCGCATCTTCCCGGCGGTGCGCGGCGGGGCGCCGACCGTCGCCTTGCAGCCGACCGAGCTGAAGGTTGCGCATAACGACTTCATCACGGTGCTCGGCCCTTCGGGCTGCGGCAAGTCGACGCTGCTGCGCATCGTCGCGGGCCTCGACCGGCCGACCTCCGGCAAGGTGCTGCTCGACGGCCGGGAGGTGCGCGGACCGGGCGCCGATCGCGGCATGGTCTTCCAGTCCTACACGCTGTTTCCCTGGCTGACGGTCGCCGAGAACGTCGCGTTCGGCCTGCGCGAGAAGGGCATCGCCGAGAAGGCGCGGCGCGAGACCGCGATGGACTGGTGCGGCAAGGTCGGGCTGAAGGGCTTCGAGAACCATTTCCCCAAGCAGCTTTCGGGCGGCATGCAGCAGCGCACCGCGATCGCCCGCGCGCTCGCCAACGACCCGAAGATCCTGCTGCTCGACGAGCCTTTCGGCGCGCTCGACAACCAGACCCGTGCGCTGATGCAGGAGCTCTTGCTCGGCATCTGGGAGCGCGAGAAAAAGACCGTGCTGTTCGTAACGCACGACATCGAGGAGGCGATCTTCCTCGCCTCGCGCTGCGTCGTGATGAGCGCGCGCCCCGGCCGCATCAAGGCCGACATCGCGATCGACCTGCCGCATCCGCGCCACTACACGCTGAAGACCACCCCCGAATTCTCCGCGCTCAAGGCACAGTTGACGGAGGAGATCCGGGTGGAGGCGATGAAGGTGGCGTGAAGGCGTGCCGGTGCGTCACACCGCCCGGAGCGCCGCCGCCAGGCCGCCGCCCTGCGTGATGCCGGCCTCTTCCTGCCCCGGGACGAAGAGCGTGTCGCGGGGCGAGAGCACCACGGCCTCGCCGCCGGCGCGGATCTCCGCGCCCTCTTCGAGCGCCAGGAAGACCGTCAGCCCGTCGGCCGGCGCGCGCAGCGTGTCGCCGGCGCCGACGCGCCGGACCTCGTGCGCATAGCGCCCGCGCCGCGTCATGACGTTGAAATCGGCGATCCCGCCGGCGACCAGCGTCGCCATGCAGGCGACATCGCCCGGAAAGGCGTAGGGCGCGCCGGGCGTCAGCCGGGCCGGCGCTGCGTCGCCGACCCTGAGGTCGATGCCTGCGCCCTCGATCACCGTCAGCGTCCGGTCGATCTCGGGAAAGGCCGAGAACGGCCCGTCGACGCCGACGAGCGCGATCGAGAGGCGCCAGTCGAAATCGTCCATGGAGGCGCCCTCGGGCGAGACCGCGATCTCCAGCGTCTCGCCGCCGCCGTTCTTCCACGGCATGCGGCGGTAGTCGGCGGCGCGGAGGATGCGCATCACCCGAGAATCCCCGGCAGGTCCAGCTGATGCTCGCGCGCGCAATCGAGCGCGATATCGTAGCCGGCATCGGCATGGCGCATCACGCCGGTCGCCGGATCGTTCCACAGCACCCGCTCCAGCCGCCGCGCCGCATCCTCGGTGCCGTCGCAGACGATCACCATGCCGGAATGCTGCGAGAAGCCGATGCCGACGCCGCCGCCATGGTGCAGCGACACCCAGGTGGCGCCCGACGCGGTGTTGAGCAGCGCGTTGAGCAGCGGCCAGTCCGAGACCGCGTCCGAGCCGTCGGCCATCGCCTCGGTCTCGCGGTTCGGCGAGGCGACGGAGCCCGAGTCGAGATGATCGCGCCCGATCACGATCGGCGCCTTCAATTCGCCCTTCGCCACCATCTCGTTGAAGGCGAGGCCGAGCCGGTGCCGGTCGCCGAGCCCGACCCAGCAGATGCGCGCCGGCAGGCCCTGGAAGGCGATGCGCTCCTTCGCCATGTCGAGCCAGTTGTGGAGGTGCTTGTTATCGGGCAGCAGCTCCTTCACCTTCGCGTCGGTCTTGTAGATATCCTCCGGATCGCCCGAGAGCGCGGCCCAGCGGAACGGCCCGATGCCGCGGCAGAACAGCGGCCGGATATAGGCCGGCACGAAGCCCGGAAAGTCGAAGGCATTGGCGACGCCTTCCTCCAGCGCCATCTGGCGGATGTTGTTGCCGTAGTCGAGCGTCGGCACGCCCATCTTGTGGAAGTCGAGCATGGCGCGTACATGGGTCGCCATCGATTTGCGCGACGCCGCCTCGACCGCCTTCGGATCGCTCTCGCGCTTGGCCTCCCACTCGGCGACCGTCCAGCCCTTCGGCAGGTAGCCGTTGATCGGGTCATGCGCCGAGGTCTGGTCGGTCACGACATCCGGCTTGATGCCGCGCCGCACCAGCTCCGGGAAGATATCGGCCGCGTTGCCGAGCAGGCCGACCGAGACTGGCTTCCCATCCTTCTTGGCCTTCTCGATGATCGCCAGCGCCTCGTCGAGCGTATCGGCGCGCACGTCGACATAGCGGGTGCGAAGGCGCATCTCGATGCGGCTCGCCTGGCACTCGACCGCGAGGCACGAGGCGCCCGCCATGGTGGCGGCGAGCGGCTGCGCGCCGCCCATGCCGCCGAGCCCGGCCGTGAGGATCCATTTGCCCGAAAGATCGCCGCCGTAGTGGCGCCGGCCGACCTCCACGAAGGTCTCGTAGGTGCCCTGCACGATGCCCTGGCTGCCGATATAGATCCAGGAGCCGGCCGTCATCTGGCCGTACATCATCAGCCCCTTGCGATCGAGCTCGTGGAACTTCTCCCAGGTCGCCCAATGCGGCACGAGATTGGAGTTCGCGATCAGCACGCGCGGCGCGTCCTTGTGCGTCTTGAACACGCCGACCGGCTTGCCGGACTGCACCAGCAGCGTCTGGTCGTCGTCGAGCTTGCGAAGGCTCGCGACGATCCGGTCGAAGCTCTCCCAGTCGCGGGCCGCGCGGCCGATGCCGCCATAGACGACGAGCTCGCCCGGCCGCTCCGCCACGTCCGGATCGAGATTGTTCATCAGCATCCGGAGCGGCGCCTCGGTCACCCAATGCTTGGCGCTACGCTCCAGCCCGTGCGGGCTGCGGATGATGCGTTCGTTGTCGATGCGGGTCATGGCGGATCCTTGGGAGAGTTTGGGCTAGATCGCCTTCGCGAAGGCGAGGGCGGCGTTCATCACCTGTTCGAGGACGGCGCGCATGGGGAGCGCCCGGTCGCGGTCGAGGCTTTCTGGGATTTCGTCCTTGCCGGGCTCGACCATGTAGCCCGAGATCGCGAGCTCCATCTGGATGGCGTGCACGCCGTCCTCGGGCTGGCCGTAGTGGCGGGTGATCCAGCCGCCCTTGAAGCGGCCGTTCACGACATGCGTGAAGGGCGAGGCCGCGCAGGCCGCCTCGACGATCGCGGTCAATTCGTCGCTGCACGAAGCGCCCGAATTGGTGCCGATGTTGAAGTCGGGCAGTTGCCCCTCGAAGAGCCGCGGGATGAGGCCGCGGATCGAATGACAGTCATAGAGCACGATCTGCCCATGCGCGTCCTTCAGCCGCTGGATCTCGGCCGAGAGCGCTTCATGATAGGGGGTGAAATAAGCGTCCTTCCGCCGCGCGATCTCGGCCGCGTCCGGCGCCAGCCCGTCGCGATAGATCGGATCGCCGTCGAAGCTGGTGATCGGGCAGAGATCGGTCGTCGCCTGGCCCGGATAGAGCGAGACGCCGGAAGGGTCGCGGTTGACGTCGATCACGGTGCGCGAGAGCGCGGTGCGCACCGTGGTGGCGCCGAGCGCGGCGACGAAATCGTAGAGGTCGTGGATGAACCAGTCGGTATCGTTCAGCGCCCGGCCGCGCGAGACGACCTTGCCCTCGACCTCCGGCACGAGCTCCGTGCCGGTATGGGGAAAGCTGACCAGCAGCGGCGCGTCGCGCCGCACGACCTGAATGAAATGGCTCATGATATCTCCGTGAGTCCGGGGAGGGACACCGCGACCGCATGCGCGATCGCGCCCGAGCGTATCATCTCGGCGGCGGCGGCGAGATCCGGCGCCATGAAGCGGTCCTCTTCCAGCGTCGGGACAGTGGCGCGCAGATGTGCGCGGACCGCCTCGAGGGCCGGGCTCGAGTTGAGCGGCGCGTGGAAGTCGCAGCCCTGCGCGGCCGCCAGCAGCTCGATGCCGAGCACCGCCGCGACATTGTCGGCCATCGGCGCGAGGCGACGCGCCCCATGCGCCGCCATCGACACATGGTCCTCCTGGTTGGCCGAGGTCGGGATCGAATCGACCGAGGCCGGATAGGCGCGCTGCTTGTTCTCCGAGACGAGCGCGGCGGCCGTGACCTGCGGAATCATGAAGCCCGAGTTGAGGCCGGGGCGGGGGGTGAGGAAGGCCGGCAGCCGCGACAGCGCGGGATCGACCAGCATCGCGATGCGCCGCTCGGCGAGCGAGCCGATCTCGCACAGCGCCATCGCGATCATGTCGGCCGCGAAGGCCACCGGCTCGGCGTGGAAATTGCCGCCCGACAAAGCCTCCATCGTATCGGCGAAGATCAGCGGATTGTCCGAGACGCCGTTGGCCTCGACGACGAGCGTGTGCCCGGCCTGCCGGAGCAGGTCGAGGGCGGCGCCCATCACCTGCGGCTGGCAGCGCAGGCAATAGGGGTCCTGCACCCGGTCGTCGCCCGTCAGATGCGAGGCGCGGATCGCGCTGCCGGCCATCAGCGCGCGCAGCGCGTCGGCGGTCTCGATCTGGCCGCGATGCCCGCGGATCTGGTGGATGCGCGGATCGAAGGGCGCGTCCGAGCCCTTGGCGGCATCGGTCGACAGCGCTCCCGTGACGAGCGCCGACTTCACGAGGCTGATCGCCTGGAACAGCCCCGCCAGCGCATTGGCGTTGGAGAACTGCGTGCCGTTGAGCAGCGCCAGCCCCTCCTTCGGGCCGAGCGCGATCGGCGCGAGGCCCGCCGCTGCGAGCGCCGCGGCGGCCGGGCGCACCGCGCCATCGACCACCACGTTGCCGACCCCGAGCATCGCGGCCGTCATATGGGCGAGCGGCGCGAGGTCGCCGGAGGCGCCGACCGAGCCCTGCGCGGGCACCACCGGCACGATGCCGCGCGCCAGCATCGCCTCCAGCAGGCGAAGCGTCTCGGGCCGGACGCCCGAGAATCCCTTGGCGAGGCTGGCGAGCTTCAGCGCCATCATCAGCCGCACCACCGGCACCGGGGAGGGCTCGCCCGTGCCCGCCGCATGCGAGAGGACGATGTTGCGCTGCAGGGTCGCGAGGTCGGCATCCTCGATCCGCACGGAGGCAAGCTTCCCGAAGCCGGTATTGATCCCGTAGACCGGCTCGTGCCGAGCCAGGATCGTCGCGACCGCCTCGGCGCTGCGCTGGATCGCCGGCAGGGCGGCGGGGTCGAGGACGACCGGCGCGCCGTCATAGATGGCGCGCCAGCCGGCGAGCGACGTATCGGTGGCACCAATGGCGACGGGGATCATGATCCTCTCCAGATTCGACGGTGAAGCGGGTTGAAGCCGATGCGGTAGACGAGCTCGGCCGGCTGGGCGACGTCCCAGATCGCGAGGTCGGCGCGCTTGCCCGCCTCCAGCGTTCCGACCTCGGCCTGAAGCCCGAGGGCCCGCGCGGCCTCGCGCGTGACGCCCGCCAGGCACTCCTCCACCGTCAGGCGGAACAGGGTCGCGCCCATATTCATCGCCAGCAGCAGCGAGGTCAGCGGCGAGGAGCCAGGATTGCAGTCGGTCGCGAGCGCGATGCGCGTGCCGTGCGCGCGGAACGCCGCGACGGGCGGCAGCTTCGTCTCGCGGATGAAGTAGTAGGCGCCGGGCAGCAGCACCGCGACGGTGCCTGCAGCCGCCATCGCGGCCGCGCCTTCCGCGTCGGTATGCTCCAGATGGTCGGCCGAGAGCGCGCCGTGCTCGGCCGCGAGCCTGGCGCCGTGGAGGTTCGAGAGCTGGTCGGCATGCAGCTTCACGGGCAGGCCCGCCGCCTTGGCGGCCGCGAAGACCGTGGCGGTCTCGGCCGGCGAGAAGGCGATGCCCTCGCAGAAGGCGTCGACCGCGTCGACGAGGCCCTCGGCCGCGAGCGCCGGGATCATCTGGGCGACCGCCCGCACATAGCCGGCGCGGTCGTCCTTCATCTCGGCCGGGAAGGTGTGGGCGCCGAGGAAGCTGGTCTTCACCGTGACGGGACGCATGGTGCCGAGCGCCCGCGCGGCCCTCAGCTGGCGGCGCTCCGCCTCGAGCGCCAGGCCGTAGCCCGACTTGATCTCGACCGTCGTAACGCCCTCGGCGATCAGCGCGTCGAGGCGCGGCAGGCTCTGGCGGATGAGCTCGTCCTCGCTCGCGGCGCGCGTCGCCGCGACGGTGGAGACGATGCCGCCGCCGGCGCGCGCGATCTCCTCATAGGTCGCGCCTTCGAGGCGCATCTCGAACTCGCGCGCCCGGTCGCCGCCATGCACGAGATGGGTGTGGCAATCGACGAGGCCCGGCGTGATCAGCCTTCCGCCGCAATCGATCGCTTCGACCTCACCGGCACGCTTCGGCGCTTGCTCGGCCGGCCCCGCATAGACGATCCGCTCGCCCGCGACCGCGACGACGCCATCCTGTGTGAGACCGAGGCCCGGCGCCCCTTCCGCCATGGTCGCGACGCGCGCATTGTGGAACAGTTTCAGCCGATCGGACATGCCCGCCTCCCTGGTCATCTTTACATCCTCCCCGATCGCTGATTAATTGTCTATACAAAATAGCCTGAGAATTGTCTATACAAAACGAGGCGACCATGACGGACCTGATCTTCGACCGCGCGCTGACCCCCGAGGGCTGGGCGTCGAACGTCCGGATCAGCATCGCGGATGGCCGCATCGCGGCGGTGGCGGCGGATGCCGATCCGGCCGGCGCCGAGCGCGTCGCCGGCCATGCGCTGCCGGGCCTGCCGAACCTGCATTGCCACGCCTTCCAGCGCGGCATGGCGGGGCTCGCGGAGCGGCGCGGCCACACCGCCGACAGCTTCTGGACCTGGCGCGAGGTGATGTACCGCTTCCTCGATGCGCTCAACCCTGAGGATGTCGAGGCGATCGCAGCCCAAGCCTATGTCGAGATGCTGGAATCGGGCTTCACCGCCAATGTCGAGTTCCACTATCTCCATCACGCGGCCGACGGCAGCCCCTACGCGGATCTCGCCGAGCTGGCGGGGCGGCACGTCGCGGCGGCCGAGCGGACTGGCATAGGTCTCACCATGCTGCCGGTGCTCTATACCTATGGCGGTTTCGGCGGCGTCGCGCCGGCCGCCGGCCAGCGCCGCTTCGTCAACGATGTC
>JBDHTH010000109.1:0-7742 GCA_039808545.1 Phreatobacteraceae bacterium
CGATGCCGAGCGCATCCAGGCGGCGGACGAGAATATCGGCCATTCCACGCGCGCCACCGATTTCATCGCGCCGCACAATGCCGCCGAGGCGGAGCTGCGCGCCGCGATCCTCAGCCTCGCGCCGCGCGCCGAATTCGCGCGGCGGATGATCAATTCCGGCCGCCTGTCCACCGCGACCGTCTACGATTCCGTGCTCTCCACGCCCGATGCCGAGCCCTGGGGCGGCACCGCGCGGCTCGGCGCCCCGCTGCCCGACGCGGCGATGCGGCGCGCCGATGGCGGCGCGACCTTCCTGCTCCGCGAGCTGCCCGACCAATTCCACATCCTGTGGGTTGCGGGGGAGGGGTCGGCACCGGTCGTCGAAGGGGTGCCGGTCATCCGCATCGGCATCGATCTTAAGGACGCCGACGGCTTCTTCCGGACCCGGTTCGACGCGACGCCCGGCGCGACCTTCGTGGTGCGCCCGGACCACCATCTCTGCGCCCGTTTCCGCCGCTTCGACGCCGGCCGTGTCAGCGCCGCGATCGACCGCGCTGCCGGGAGGACGCCATGAGCGATACCCTCGTCACCGCCTCGCGCTTTTCTGATCCGGATCGCGCCTACCGGATGATCGTGGAGGCCCATCGCGGCCTTGCCCCCGAGGCGGTTGCGGCCTTCCGCGCCCGCCTCCTGCTGATTCTCGCCAACCATGTCGGCGACGAGCGGGTGCTCGCCGAGGCGATCGCGCTGGCGCTGGACACATCGGAGGAGGACCCCCGGCATGTATAGCCACACGACAGTCGGCACGAATGATTTCAAGGTGTCGAAAGCTTTCTACGACGCGGTGCTCGGTACGCTCGGCATCGCCTGCTTCGAGACCTCGGCGGAGCACGGCTTCGCGGGCTATGCGCGCGACCCGATGGCGCCGCCGCAATTCTTCATCACGCGCCCCTTCGACCGGGCGCCCGCGAGCGTCGGCAACGGCATGATGATCGCGTTCCATGCGACCGAGCGCCGGCTGGTCGATGCGTTCCATGCGGCCGGCCTCGCGGCGGGCGGCACCGACGAAGGCGCGCCGGGCCTGCGGCCGCATTATCACCCTGACTATTACGGCGCCTATCTGCGCGATCCGGACGGCAACAAGATCTGCGTCGCCTGCCATGCGCCGGCGCCATCCTGACGCCCCCTGGCGCGGCAGGAAGCGCGAGCCCATATAGCGCTCGCCCGGTCCGGCCATGCGATCGGCGCTTTGGAGTGAACACATGATCCGCCGCCTTGCCGCCGCCCTCCTGGCTTTTGCCGTGCTGCTGTCGCCCGCGGCCGCGCAGGAACCCGAGGTCATCTTCAAGAAGTCGACGGTCTGGAAGTTCCTCACGCCCGACGACAAGCTCGCGGTCTACGGCGTCGACGATCCGGTGGTGGAGGGCGTCGCCTGCCACTACACGCTGCCCGAGAAGGGCGGCGTGAAGGGCATGTTCGGCGTCGCCGAGGAAGTCTCGGAGATCTCGCTCGCCTGCCGCCAGGTCGGTCCCATCAAGTTCAAGGAGAAGTTCGAGCAGGGCGACGTCGTCATCCGCCAGTCGCGCTCGCTGATCTTCAAGAAGATGCAGATCGTGCGCGGCTGCGACGTGAAGCGCAACGTGATCGTCTATCTCGTCTATTCGGACCGGCTGATCGAGGGCTCGCCGCAGAACTCGACCTCCACGGTGCCGATCATGCCCTGGGGCAGCGAGCCGGCGCCGAAATGCGCCGACTTCGTGAAGGGATGAAATTTTAAGCGTTTCCCGAAGCTCCCATTGACGAAAGGGGCCGGCGCCATCATGGTGCCGGCCCCATGACGATGCGTGACGCCTGCCTGCGCCTCGGCGCGATTTCGATTATTTGCCGCTAGCGACACCGCTGGCTGGCCCCGTCACGTCCTCACCCCAGAGAACCGACGCAGCCTGGCCGGCAGCCGGTAGCGACTGGTTGAGGACGGGACGATGACCCTGAAGCTCTACAACACGCTGACGCGCGCGAAGGATGTCTTCGCGCCGATCGACCCGTCGAATGTCCGCATGTATGTCTGCGGGCCGACCGTCTACGACTTCGCGCATATCGGCAACGCGCGGCCGATCATCGTCTTCGACGTGCTGTTCCGCCTGCTGCGCCACCGCTTCGGCGCGGATCATGTCACCTATGTGAGGAACGTCACGGATGTCGACGACAAGATCAACGCCCGCGCCTATGAGCGCGGCGTCACGATACGCGAGCTGACCGAGGGCACGCTCCGGCAGTTCCACGCCGACATCGATGCGCTGGGCGCGCTCCGCCCGACCGTGGAGCCGCGCGCCACCGAGCACATCGCCGAGATGATCGCGATCATCGGGAAGCTGATCGCGGCCGGCCATGCCTATGCGGCCGAGGGCCATGTGCTGTTCGACGTGCCCTCCATGCCGGATTACGGCCAGCTTTCGAAGCGCCCGCTCGACGACATGATCGCCGGCGCCCGCGTCGACGTCGCGCCCTACAAGCGCTCCGACATGGATTTCGTGCTTTGGAAGCCCTCCGTCGACCCGGCCGATCCCGGCTGGGACAGCCCCTGGAGCTACGGGCGGCCAGGCTGGCACATCGAGTGCTCGGCGATGTCCTGGAAGCATCTCGGCGAGGTGTTCGACATCCATGCGGGCGGCATCGACCTCGTCTTTCCCCATCACGAGAACGAGGTCGCGCAAACCCGCTGCGCCTTCGGCCACGCCGTGATGGCCAATGTCTGGATGCATAACGGCTTCCTGCAGGTCGAGGGCGACAAGATGTCGAAGAGCCTCGGCAACTTCGTCACCATCCGCGAGGTGCTGAAGGACTGGCCGGGCGAGGTCGCGCGGCTCAACATGCTGCGCACCCATTACCGCCAGCCGATCGACTGGACGGTGCGGGGGCTGGAGGAAAGCACGAAGATGCTCGACGGCTGGTACCGCGCCGCCGGCGACGCGGCCGCCGACGGGGAGATCGACGCCGAGTTCATCGAAGCGCTGTCCGACGACCTCAACACGCCGCTCGCCATCGCCCGCCTGCACCAGCTCGGCGAGGCCGGCGCGCTGAAGGCGGCGGCCGGGCTGCTCGGCCTGCTGCCCGAGACGGCTTCCGAGCGCGATGCGCGCGCCAAGGCCGAGGCCGGCATCGACGCGGCGGCCGTCGACGCGCTGATCGCCGAGCGCAAGGCGGCGCGCGCCGCCCGGAACTGGGCCGAGAGCGACCGGCTGCGCGATGCGCTCGCCGCCATGGGCGTCGCCATCAAGGACAACAAGGACGGCACCACCACGTGGCAAGTTTCTTCTCGGGAGGTCGCCCGATGAGGGAGCGCCTCTACCTCTTCGACACGACGCTGCGCGACGGCGCGCAAACCACCGGCGTCGATTTCTCGATCGACGACAAGGTGGCGATTGCCGAGATGCTCGACGAGCTCGGCATCGACTATGTCGAGGGCGGCTATCCGGGCGCCAACCCGCTCGATACCGCCTTCTTCGCCGAAAAGCGGACGAAGAATGCCGCCTTCACGGCCTTCGGCATGACCAAGCGGCCGGGCCGCTCGGCCGCCAATGATCCCGGCGTCGCGGGCCTCCTCGACGCGCGCGCCGATGCGATCTGCTTCGTCGCCAAATCCTCCGACTACCAGGTGCGCGTCGCGCTCGAGATCACGCTTGAGGAGAACCTCGAGGGCATCCGCGACTCCGTGCAGGCGGCGCGCGCGGCCGGCCGCGTCGCGATGGTCGATTGCGAGCATTTCTTCGACGGCTACAAGGCCAATCGCGACTATGCGCTTGAATGCGCCAGGACAGCCTATGAGGCCGGCGCCCGCTGGGTCGTGCTCTGCGACACCAATGGCGGCACGCTGCCCGAGGAGGTCGAGGCGATCGTCGCCGACGTTGCGCGCGTCGTGCCGGGCGCCAATCTCGGCATCCATGCGCATGACGATACCGGCCAGGCGGTCGCCAATTCGCTCGCCGCCGTCAGGGCCGGCGCCCGCCAGATCCAGGGCACGCTGAATGGGCTCGGCGAGCGCTGCGGCAACGCCAATCTCGTGACCTTGATTCCGACCCTGGCGCTCAAATCCGCCTATGCGGACCGTTTCGAGACCGGCGTCGATGCCGAAGGGCTCGCGAGCCTCACCCATGTGTCGCGCAAGCTCGACGAGATCCTCAACCGCGCGCCCGACCGGCACGCGCCTTACGTCGGCGCCTCGGCCTTCGCGACCAAGGCCGGCATCCACGCCTCGGCGGTGCTGAAGGACCCGAACACCTACGAGCACGTGACGCCCGACACGATCGGCAACCGCCGGCAGGTGCTGGTCTCCGACCAGGCCGGCAAGTCGAACATCATCGCGGAGCTGGAGCGCCTCGGCATCAATCTCGACCGCAAGGACCCGCGTCTCAACCGCGTCCTCGACGAGGTGAAGATGCGGGAGGCCGAGGGCTACGCCTTCGAGGGCGCCGACGCCTCCTTCTGGCTGCTCGCCAAGCGCGTCATGGGCGAGGTGCCTGAGTTCTTCACGGTCGAGCGCTTCAACGTCAATGTCGGCCGCCGCTACAATGCGGTCGGCGAGCTCGTCACGGTCGCCGAGGCGGTCGCCAAGGTCCGGGTCGGCGCCGAGACGCTGATCTCGGCCGCCGAGGGCAACGGCCCCGTCAACGCGCTCGACCTGGCGCTGCGCAAGGATCTCGGCAAATACCAGCGCTTCATCGGCGAGGTGGAGCTGTTCGACTACAAGGTCCGCATCTTCCAGGGTGGCTCCGACGCGGTGACGCGCGTGCTGATCGAATCGGGCATGCGCTCGGGCGAGCGCTGGACCACGGTCGGCGTCTCGCCGAACATCATCGACGCTTCCTTCCAGGCGCTGACCGATTCCATCACCTATCGGCTGATGCAGGCGGGCGCGACGGTCTGATGATCGCGATTGCGCGCCTCGCCCTCGCGGCGCTCGCTGTCGCCCTGTCCGGCGGCGCCGGCATCGCGGCGCCGCGCCTGCCGCCCGGCTTCGTGGCGCTCCGCGACGTCGCGCCGACGATCGTCGAGGATATCCGCTATGCCGGCCCGAACAATTTCGTCGGCCGGCCGCTGCCCTTCTATCGTGCCGCGGCCTGCTGGCTGCACCGGCGCGCCGCCGAGGCGCTGGCCCGCGTGCAGCAGGAGGCCGAGCGCGAGGGCCTGACCCTCGTCGTCTTCGATTGCTACCGGCCCGTCAGCGCCGTCGCGGCGATGAACGACTGGGCGGCGCAGCCGGCCGCGCCGCTCGCGCGCTGGCACCCGACGCTGCGGCGCGAGCGGCTGGTGTCGCTCGGCTATATCGCGCGGCATTCGGGGCATTCCACCGGCTTCGTCGTCGATCTCGTGCTCGCCCCGAACAATCGGCCGGCGCCCCGCGTCACGGCCGCCGATTGCCGCAGCCCGGAGGCGATCGCCGCCGATGCGACGCTCGATTTCGGCACGACCTTCGATTGCCTCGCCGAGACCGCCGCCACGGCCCGTCCCGGCCTCACGCCGAATGCGCATCGCAACCGGCTGAAGCTGCTGCGGATGATGGCGGTCGGCGGCTTCCGCAACTATGCGCGCGAATGGTGGCACTTCACGCTGCCGGGCGGGGGAGAGCGCTACGACCTGCCGGTCGACCGCTGAACCAAGATCACGCTGTTTTTTGATCGAACTGATCAAAAAACAGGACAGTGATCGATTCCAAAAGAATGGAGACTGCTTTGACCCTTCAAACGATTCCGTTTGAAGGGAGCAGGCTCCACGCGGCGTTCACATCCGCGCGATCGCCGCCTTCGTATCGGTTTCGGGCAGGTCCTCGGCGAGATCGGCCGCCGCCTCCAGCATCGGCAGGATTTCGGCGACGGTCTTCGCCACCAGGAGGCTGATCGGCATCTCGCGGCGGATGAAGCCGGTGGTGCGCATATGGTCCAGCAACACCAGCAGCGGCTGCCAGAATCCGTCGAGGTCGAGCACCAGGATCGGCTTCTTGTGCTGGCCGAGCTGCGCCCAGGTGAGCTGCTCGACGAGCTCCTCCAGCGTGCCGATGCCGCCCGGCAGCGCCACGAAGGCGTCGGCCTTCTCGAACATCAGCCGCTTGCGCTCATGCATGTCGACCGTGACGATCTGCTCGGTGACGCCCCTATAGGCGAGCTCGCGCGCCCTGAGGAATTCCGGGATGATGCCGACCGCCGCGCCGCCGCTCTCGATCGTGGCGCGCGCGACCGTGCCCATCATGCCGGTGCCGCCGCCGCCATAGACAAGCTTCGTCCCGGAGCGGGCGAGCGCCATGCCGAATTCGCGGGCCGCCTCGACGTAAGAGGGCCCGGAGCCCTCGGCCGAGCCGCAGTAAACGCACACGGATTTGATTCGCTGCATCGAAACTCCCTTTTGCTCAACGCTAACTGGCGCGCCGGCATGTCGGCAATATGACCTGCCGCTGAGCGGTAGTCGTGCTAATGCCGCCCGATGTTCGAACCGTATCTGACGCGCTGGCGCCTGACGCCCGAGGGCGCGCCGATCCGAACCCGGTCGAGCCGGCTTCTCGCGGTGCGCTGGCGCGGCCGGCCGGCCATGCTGAAGATCGCGATCGAGGCTGAGGAGCAGTTCGGCGGCATCCTGATGCAATGGTGGAACGGGGAGGGGGCGGCCTGCGTCTACCGGCACGAGGGCCCCGCGACGCTGATGGAGCGGGCCGAGGGGCCGCGCTCGCTCGTCGCCATGGCGCGCGGCGGCGAGGACGACGCCGCGACCCGCATCCTTTGCACCGCGATCGCCCGGCTGCACGCCCCGCGCGGCGCGCCGCCTGAGGGGCTGGTCCGCCTGCCGGACTGGTTCGCGTCGCTGCGGCGCCTGGCGCCGTCGCGCGGCGGCTGGTTCGCCGAGGCGCTCGCCGTCGCCGAGGGGCTGCTGGCCGAGGAACGCGACATCGTGCCGCTGCATGGCGATATCCATCACGGCAACGTGCTCGATTTCGGGCCGCGCGGCTGGCTGGCGATCGATCCAAAGCGGGTGATCGGCGAGCGCGGCTTCGACTACGCCAACCTGTTCTGCAATCCTGATCTCGCAACGGCGGCCGATCCGGCGTGCTTCGCCGCCAGGATCGAGATCGTATCGGCGATGTCGGGCCTTGCGCGCGAGCGGCTGCTGCGCTGGGTCATCGCCTGGACCGGGCTGTCGGCCGCCTGGTTCGTGGAGGATGGCGAGCCTTGCGACATCGACGAGGCGGTCTTCGGCCATGCGGTTCGGGCCTTGAATCGATGATCCGATCTTCGAGTCGCGATTGCGTCGCTAAACCTTTATATTTCCCGCGTTGACGAGAGGATTCGACCGCGATGACGACCGGTTCCCGGCAAAGAATGGTTCTGGTGGCCGGCGCGACCGTGGCGGTCGCAGTCGCGGTTATCGCGATGATCTGGGGGCCGCTGACGCGCTCGAACGCGCCGGCGCCCGTCGCCACCCCGGCGCCGCCGGCTGCGAGCCCGCCCGCGCCCGTCGCCGGGGCGCCGAAGCCCCAGGAGCCGAAGCCGGAGGCGCCCGTCGCGGCCGCCCCGGTTCCTGCTGCGCCCCCGTCGTCGGCGCCTGCCGCTCCCCCGAGCCCGGCACCGGCTGTCCCGTCGCCGCAGGCCCCGGCCGATGCGCCGAGCTTCGATGTCGTCCGCGTCGAGCCGGACGGCTCGATCGTCGTCGCGGGCCGCGCCCCGCCCGGCGCCAAGGTGCGGCTGACCGACGGCACCAAGGACCTCGCCACCGCGACC
>JBDHTH010000110.1:0-7727 GCA_039808545.1 Phreatobacteraceae bacterium
TTCTCGATCGAGCAGACGATGATGCAGTTGTCCCGCTTGTCGCGGACCACCTCCATCTCGAACTCCTTCCAGCCGAGCACCGATTCCTCGATCAGCACCTCGGAGGTCGGCGAGGCGTCGAGCCCGCGCTCGACGATCTCGATGAACTCGGCCTTGTTGTAGGCGATGCCCCCGCCCGTGCCGCCGAGCGTGAAGGAGGGGCGGATGATCGCCGGCAGGCCGATCTCCTCCAGCGCCTCCAACGCCTCGACCAGCGCCTTCTCCTGGTAGCGCCGCTTGCGCGCCGGCTCGCCAGAGGCCCAGTCATGCGCGAGCTCGGCGCGGCGGCGCGCCATCTCGTCCGGCGCCAGCTTCAGGCTCTCCAGGCGTGCGACCTCGGCCTTGTGGCGGGCCTTGTCGTCGGCCTTCAGCGTGGAGGCGTTGGCGAGGCGCGAGCGCGGCGTTTCGAGGCCGATCTGCGCCATCGCCTCGCGGAACCGCTCGCGGTCCTCCGCCTTGTCGATCGCGTCGGCGGTGGCGCCGATCATCTCGACGCCGAACTTGTCGAGCACGCCCATCTTCTGCAGCGACAGCGCGCAGTTGAGCGCCGTCTGCCCGCCCATGGTCGGCAGGAGCGCGTCCGGACGCTCCGTCTCGATGATCTTGGCGACGATCTCGGGCACGATCGGCTCGACATAGGTCGCGTCCGCCAGCTCGGGATCGGTCATGATGGTCGCCGGGTTGGAGTTGACCAGGATGACCCTGTACCCCTCCTCCTTCAGCGCCTTGACGGCCTGGGTGCCCGAATAGTCGAACTCGCAGGCCTGGCCGATCACGATCGGCCCGGCGCCGATGATCAGGATCGAGGAGATATCGGTGCGTTTCGGCATTGTTTCGCGCGCGCCGCCCGCTCCGCCGCGCATGCGCGGTGGATCGACCGGTCCTTCAGGGTTGGAGACGATCGCGCCCGTCTACACCGCCCGCCGCGCGAAATAAAGCCCAGGCGAGGCGAACGAAACGGCCGGCGATGCGTTGTCAACGACAGTGATCGTCGAATGGTGGACCAAGATGCTCGCAAGGCTGCGCGATTTCCTGTCCAACACCGAAACGCGGATCGTCCGGCCGCCGGAGCCGCGCCTCGTGCCGGTCAAGGTGATCTATCGCAATACCGGGACCTCGCTGCGCGACCTGCTGCTGATGGCCGTCGTCGGCTACGGCATCGGCCGCTTGTGGAACTGGTCGCGCCCCGCCGAGACGCCCGCGCCGCGGGAAACCGGCCAGTGACGGCGCGCGGCGCATCTGGCGCCGCTTGTCTCGCGATTCTCCTCGTCGCCGCCCCGGCCGGCGCTGCCGAATTCGTCGTCTGCGACAACGGCATACGCTGCTTCCGCGCGCCCTGCCCCTCGCGCAGCGCGGTCGACCTTACGACGCGCAAGCTGACGCGCGGCGTGGATATCGACCTCTCAGGCGTGCCGGAGAACGAGAGACGCGACGAGAAAGGCCCGCTGCGCAGCGGGCTTTATTACGGCACGGGCGTGGTCGATGCGGAGCTGGTGCAAAACGATCGGCGCATGCGGATCGTGATCGCGCGCTATCTGCGGCCCGCGACGCCGGCCGAGCGGCGCCTCTGCCGGCCGGGGCGCTGAGCACCCATTCAGCCGATCGGAACGGTCGGCTCGTCCTTGGCCATCTTCAGGGTAAGCGCGGTCCGCACGTTGCGCACGGCCGGCGCGGCGGTCAGCTCCAGCACGAAGGCCTGAAACTCGTTGAGGTCGCGGGCGACGCATTTCAGGAGAAAATCGATCTCTCCCGACAGCACCCAGGCCTCGCGCACCACCGGCTGGGCGCCGATCCATTGCCGGAACGCCGCCATGTCGGCATCGGCCTGGCTCGACAGATGCACCATCGCGAAGGCGAAAAGCGGAAAGCCGAGCGCCGCGGCGTCGAGCCGCGCCCGGTAGTCGCGGATGATTCCCGCCTCCTCCAGCGCCCGCACCCTCCTGAGGCAGGGCGGCGCCGAGATTCCGACACGCCTGGCGAGTTCGACGTTGGTGATGCGTCCCTCGCGTTGCAGTTCGCCGAGGATTTTCCAGTCGATCGAGTCGAGTTCAGCCTTCACGCCGCCTGCTCTGGTTCATATATTGCGCCCCGGTGCATTTATTCCCCGCGCTATGCGAATTTTGCATAGAAGGCTTGAATCATCAGCGCCGTCATACCTAAACTGAGGAGCCGCGTCAGCCTGCGCGGCTAACGAGGCCACCATGTCCACCGTCAACGCGCCCGCCGGATCACCGGAAGCGGTCAAGCTCGTGATCATCGGCTCCGGCCCCGCCGGCTATACGGCCGCGATCTATGCGGCCCGCGCGATGCTCGAGCCCGTCCTCATCCAGGGGATCCAGCCCGGCGGCCAGCTCACCATCACGACCGACGTCGAGAACTATCCCGGCTTCGCCGACGTCATACAAGGTCCCTGGCTGATGGGCGAGATGGAAAAACAGGCAGCCCATATGGGCACCCGCATCGTCACCGATCACGTCAAGTCGCTCGACGTGTCGCGCCGTCCCTTCCGCGTCACCTGCGAATCCGGCGCCGAGTTCCTGGCCGAGACCGTGATCCTCGCGACCGGCGCCCAGGCCCGCTGGCTCGGCCTGCCGAGCGAGAAGGCGTTCCAGGGCTACGGCGTCTCGGCCTGCGCCACCTGCGACGGCTTCTTCTACCGCGGCAAGGAGGTGATGGTGATCGGCGGCGGCAACACGGCCGTCGAGGAGGCGCTGTTCCTCACCAATTTCGCTTCGAAGGTGACGATCGTCCATCGCCGCGAGGGTTTCCGCGCCGAGCGCATCCTGCAGGATCGGCTGTTCAAGCATCCCAAGGTCGAGGTGGTCTGGAATGCCGTGCTCGACGAGGTCGAGGGCGAGACGCAGCCGCTCAAGGTCACGGCCGTCAAGCTGCGCGACACCGTCACGGGCGAGGTCACCCGCCGCACCGTCGACGGTGTCTTCATCGCGATCGGCCATGCGCCGCAGACAGAGCTCGTCAAGGATAGCGTCCGCCTGAAAGAGAGCGGCTACGTATGGACCGCGCCCGATTCGACCGCGACCTCCGTGCCGGGGCTGTTCGCGGCGGGCGACGTGACCGACGACATCTATCGCCAGGCCGTCACGGCGGCCGGCCTCGGCTGCATGGCGGCGCTGGAGGCCGAACGATTCATAGCCAGCGCCGGGGCCGTTCACCCGGCCGTCGCGGCGGAATGAGGCCGAGATAATGAACAGACCCACGGGCGGCTCGTTCCGCCATTCGACGCCGGCGCGGACCGTCAAGGAGATGCCTTTGGACTGGGACAAGCTCCGGGTTTTCCACGCCGCCGCCAGCGCCGGCAGCTTCACGCATGCGGGCGACCAGCTCGGCCTCAGCCAGTCGGCGGTGTCCCGCCAGGTCAGCGCCCTCGAGCACGACCTGAAGACGCCGCTGTTCCACCGCCATGCGCGCGGCCTCATCCTCACCGAGCAGGGCGAGCTCCTCTATCGCACCGCCCATGAGGTGATGATGAAGCTGGAGGCGGCCCGTACCAAGCTGACCGACAGCCGCGACAAGCCGAACGGCGATTTGCGCGTCACCACCTCGGTCGGCCTCGGCTCGGGCTGGCTGTCGCCGCGCATCGGCGAGTTCATGGAGCTCTATCCGGACATCAAGGTGCAGTTCATCCTCGCCGACGAGGAGCTCGACCTCGCGATGCGCGAGGCGGACGTGGCGATTCGCCTGCGCCAGCCGACTCAGCCCGACCTGATCCAGCGCAAGCTGTTCACGGTGCATTTCCATGCCTGCGCCTCGCCGGAATACATCAAGCGCTTCGGCATGCCGAAATCCTTCGCGGATCTCGACCGCCACCGCCTGATCGGCTTCGGCGGCCCGGTGCCCGCCTATCTGCTCGACATCAACTGGCTGGCGACCGCCGGCCTGCCGGCCGGTCAGATCCGCCCGAACGCGCTCACCCTCAACAACATCTGGGGCGTCAAGCGCGCCGTGCAGGCCGGGGTCGGCATCGCGGTGCTGCCCGACTACCTGATCGAGGGCGAAGCTTCCCTCATCCAGCTCTTCCCCGAAGCCGACATGCCGACTCTGGATGCTTACTTCGTCTATCCGGAAGAGCTGAAATCGGTCGCGCGAATCCAGGTTTTCCGCGACTTCCTGATTGCCAACGCCCAGCGCTGGTCATTTTGATGACCGGCCATCCCTCATAGGTCATGGCTGGCATGCGGCGAGCCGAATTGCTGCGCCTGCGAGCAGGGTGCATACGGAACGGGCACTGACGGCGACACGACCTGTCGCCTCGGCTGTTCCCCTCTGGACGATGATCGCTCCTCGGAGCATCGATCATTCAGGAACTTTACCGGGCCCTCGCGGCCCGGTTTTTTCTTATATGGCCCCCGTTGCGCGAGGAGCAGGCGATGTCCGACACACGAGACAGCAACGGCACGGTGCTCAACGACGGCGACTCGGTCACGTTGATCAAGGATCTGAAGGTCAAGGGCACGAGCGAGACGCTGAAGCGCGGCACGCTCGTCAAGAACATCCGCCTGACCGACGATCCCGGCGAGATCGAATGCAGCACGAAGCAGGTGAAGGGCCTCGTGCTGAAGACCGCCTTCCTGAAGAAGGCTTGACCTTCTCCGAGGATCGGCGGCTGCGCGCCATTCCCGCTTGCCTCGCGCCCGGCCCTTGACTAGGTTCCGCGCGCCCGCACGAACCCTCGGGCTTTCGGAGAGATCAATGGCCTTCCTCAGCGACGCCCTCGCCCGCATCAAGCCGTCCGCAACCATCGCGGTCAGCCAGAAGGCCCGCGAGCTGAAGGCGAAAGGCCGCGACGTCATCTCGCTGTCGGCCGGCGAGCCCGATTTCGACACGCCCGAGAACGTCAAGCAGGCCGCGATCGAGGCGATCCGCCGCGGCGAGACGAAGTACACGCCGGTCTCCGGCATCCCGGAGCTGCGCCAGGCGGTCGTCGACAAGTTCAAGCGCGAGAACGGCCTCGACTACAAGGTCTCGCAGACGATCGTCGCGACCGGCGGCAAGCACATCCTGTTCAACGCCCTGCTCGCGACCGTCAATCCGGGCGACGAGGTGCTCATCCCCACCCCCTACTGGGTCTCCTATCCCGAGATGGTCGCGGTCTGCGGCGGCACGCCGGTCTTCGTCGAGACGACCTTCGCGGACGGCTTCAAGCTGAAGCCCGAGGCGCTCGAGAAGGCGATCACGCCGAAGACCAAGTGGCTGGTCTTCAACTCGCCCTCCAACCCCTCGGGCGCGGCCTACACCCGCGACGAGATGAAGGCGCTGACCGACGTCCTCATGCGGCACCCGCAGGTCTGGGTGCTGACCGACGACATCTACGAGCATCTCCTCTATGACGGCGTCGCTTTCGTTACCCCGGCCCAGGTCGAGCCGGCGCTGATCGAGCGCACGCTGACCATGAACGGCGTCTCCAAGGCCTATGCGATGACCGGCTGGCGCATCGGCTACGCGGCCGGCCCCGAGAAGCTCATCAAGGCGATGGACACGCTCCAGGGCCAGCAGACTTCCGGCGCCTGCTCGGTGGCGCAATGGGCCGCCGTGGAGGCGCTGAACGGCCCGCAGGACTATATCCCGATGTCGCTGAAGGCCTTCCAGGAGCGCCGCGACCTCGTGGTCTCGATGCTGAACCAGGCGAAATACCTCTCCTGCCCGACGCCGCAGGGCGCCTTCTACGTCTATCCGTCCGTCGCCGAGGCGATCGGCCGGACCGGGCCGTCGGGCAAGACGATCGCCACCGACGAGGATTTCGTCACCGAGCTGCTGGAAGCCGAGGGCGTCGCGGTGGTGCACGGCACGGCCTTCGGCCTCGGCCCGAATTTCCGCCTCTCCTACGCGGCCTCCAATGCGAGCCTGGAGGATGCGTGCAGCCGCATCCAGCGCTTCTGCGCGACGCTGCGCTGAAGCGGCCGGCCGCGGCTTCCCGATCGGAACTTTGCGCGCGATCCTCCGTTGTCTCCCTGGACAACAACGGAGGATCGCCATGTCCCTCATCGCCAAGAGCGTCATCGCCCTGACGGCCGCCGCGGCCGTTCTGACGGCTTCGCCCGCCTCCGCGCAGCGGCGTGAGCATGTCCAGGTCGGCACGCTCGATTGCGCGGTCTCCCCGAGCGTCGGCCTGATCATCACCTCGGCGAAGGCGCTGCGCTGCCGCTTCGTGAAGAAGAACGGCGCGGTCGAATATTATCGCGGCACCGTGCGCAAGATCGGCCTCGACGTCGGCGTCACGGGCGGCGGCCGCCTCGTCTGGGCGGTGTTCGCGCCCTCCGGCCCGTTCCGCCGCTACGCCCTGACCGGCAATTATGTCGGCGCTTCCGGCGAGATCTCGGTGATCGGCGGCATCGGCGCCAACGCGCTGGTCGGCGGCTTCAACAAGGCGGTGGCGCTGCAACCGGTCTCGGTGCAGGGGCAGGTCGGCGTCAACCTTGCGCTCGGCGTCGCCGACATGGAGCTGTTCCGCGGCCGCTGACCGCGGAATCGAAATCTCAAGATCGACAGCTAAAGCCCGGCTCGTCCGGGCTTTTTCTTGCGCCTCAATCAATTCGTGAAGCGATTTTTCCCGATCCCCGTTTGCCGATTCCTGCCCTGCTGATTACTGTCGCGCGCGGGAAACGGGAGGACCTCGATGATTTGTCTCGCACGCTTGAAGGCCAGCCGCCGCCTTGCCATTGGCGCGGCCGTGGCGGCTCTCCTTGGCGGCGCGGCGCTCGCGCCGAGCCCTGCCGCGGCGCAGGCCCCCGTCGTCACGGCGCCGCCCGGACCGCCTGAGAAGATCAAGATCGGCGTGCTGCGATTCGTCTCTTCGGGCGGCCTCTTCACGGCGGTGGAGCGCGGCTACTTCAAGGCGCAGGGGCTCGACGTCGAGCTGGTCTTCTTCGACGCGGCCCAGCCGATCGCCGTCGCGATCGTCTCGGGCGGCATCGATTTCGGCGTCACCGCCTTCACGGCCGGCTTCTTCAACCTCGCCGGCAAGGGCGCGCTGAAGATCCTGGCGGCCCAGGCCAAGGAGCAGAAGGGCTTCGAGGGCAACGCCATCCTCGCCTCGAACGCCGCCTGGGAGAAAGGCTTCCGCGACGTCTCGCAATTCCCCGGCAAGAGCCTCGGCATCACCCAGGTCGGCTCCTCCTTCCACTACCAGATCGGCCAGATCGCGGCGCTCAAGGGCTTCGACCTGAAGAGCGTCGACATCAAGCCGCTGCAGCAGCTTCCCGCCATGGTGGCGGCGCTGAAGACCAACCAGGTCGATTCGATCATCATCGCGCCCCATCTCGCCAAGCCGCTGATCGCGGCGGGCGACGCCAAGCTGATCGGCTGGTATTCCGATTTCGACGAATACCAGTTCGGCGGCCTGTTCACGGCGAGCGCGCTGGCGACCACCAAGCGCAGCCTCGTCGAGAAGGTGATCGGCGCCTATCGCCACGGCCAGAGCGACTATGCCGAGGCCTTCCTGCGCAAGGGGCCGGACGGCAAGCGCGTCTTCGACGCCAAGAGCGACGAGGTCGCCGCCATCATCGCCAAATACGTCTACCCCTCCGACCCGCCGGCCGACGGCATCGCCAAGGTCAAGGCCTCGGCGATCTATGCCGACCCCCTCGCCCGGCTCGACGTCGCCGACATCGTCAAGCAGGTGAACTGGCTGAAATCGCAGAACCTCGTCGATTCCAGCATCGACCCGATGG
>JBDHTH010000111.1:0-7725 GCA_039808545.1 Phreatobacteraceae bacterium
GCTCCGCCGCGATCGGCGGCGTGACCGGGCTCATGACCTTCCACCGCTCGGCGGATTTGCGCGAATCGACCGGGCCGTGGCGCGAGCGCGGCGAAGCGCAGTCGCTGATCGATTTCGGCTTCCATTTCGGCCTGACGAGCCAGCTCCATGTCGACTCGCTGGTCGAGGCGGCGGCGAAGTTCGGCGTGACCTCGATCAAGGTCTACCTGATGTACAAGGGCGCGTCCGGCGCCGCGAAGGGCTTCACCGAGATCGACGACGGGCTCCTCTACGCCGCGATGCTGCAGACCAAGCGCATCCCCGGCGGCGTGCTCGGCGTGCATTGCGAGAATGTCGAGGTGATCCCGGTGTTCCGCGGGCCGCTCAAGGCGGCGGGGCGCGACGACCTCGCGGTCTGGGACGAGCAGAGCCCGGGATTCCTCGAAGCCGAGAACGTCTTTCGCGTCGCCTATTTCGGCGGCAAGGCGGAGTGTCCGGTCAACATCGTCCACATGTCGAGCCGCGAGAGCCTCGACATCGTGCGCATGCTGGCGAAGCCCGGCCGCGCGCCGATCCATGTCGAGACCTGCTCGCATTACCTCTCGCTGACCGCGCAGTCGCCGATCGGCAATCTCGGCAAGGTCAACCCGCCGCTGCGGTCCGAGGCCGATGTGGACGCGCTCTGGGAGGGCGTGCGCGAGGGGCTGGTCGAGACGATCGGCTCCGACCATGTGCCGCGAAAGCGCGCCACCAAAGGCCCCGACATCTGGAAGGCGACCGCCGGCTTTCCCGGCCTCGGCACCTTGCTGCCGGTGCTGATCCATGAGGGCTACCACAAGCGCTCGATCCCGATCGAGCGCATCGCGGCCGCGACCAGCGCCAATGTGGCGCGGCTCTATTCGCTGCCGAACAAGGGCTTCATCGCGCCCGGCTTCGACGCCGATCTGGTGCTTGTCGATCCGGACCGCGCGGTGCTGGTCGATCCGGCGACGCAGGAATCGAACTCCGACTATTCGCCCTATGAGGGCATGCGCTTCACCGGCGCGCCGGTGCGCACCATCCTGCGCGGCCACACCATCGCGGCGGGCGGCGTCGTCGACGCCGCGGCGGGCGCCGCCCCGCAAGGCCGCTACATCTTCAGACCCTGAGCCGACGAGACGATACGATGACCAAGCGAATCTGGGACGATTTCCTCACCGAGCGCGACCAGAAGGTTCTCGCCAAGGCGGGCTACGGCAAGCGCGGCGGCTTCGGCACGCGCCCGGCCCTGTTCATCATCGACGTGCAGTACAATTTCTGCGGCGATACGCCGGAGGACATCCTCAAAGGTCTCGAAACCTACCGCACCCATTGCGGCGAGGAGGCCTGGCGCGCCGTCGAGCACATGGTGCCGATCCTGGAGCTCGCCCGCGAGAAGAACATCCCGATCTTCTACACCGAGAGCGCCCGCCGCCCCGACATGATCGACAGCGGCGTGCAGGTCGGCAAGAACCATCGCGGCAAGGAGAAGACCTCGACCGAAGGCACGCATGCGACCGAGACGGTGGCGCCGCTCGCGCCCCGCCCGCAGGACATCCGCATCGGCAAGCGCAAGCCCTCCTGCTTCTTCGGCACGATCTTCATGAGCCATCTCAACTTCTTCGACGTCGACACGCTCATCATGATGGGCTGCACGACCTCGGGTTGCCTGAGGGCGACGACGGTCGACGCCTATTCGTACAACTTCAAGGTGGTGATCCCGGAGGAGACGGCCTTCGACCGTTTCCAGGCGAGCCACGCCGTCAACCTCTTCGACCTCAACTGCAAATACGCCGACGTCATCCCGTCGGCCGAGGTCATGGCCTATCTGAAGGGGCTGCCGGTGCGCGCCGACCTGCCGGTGGTCGCTTGACGGCGGCGCGGAGGATCGTCCCGTGAGCATGATGGCGACGGCCCGCCAGGTCGAAGCGCCGCCGCGGCTCCAGCCGCAGGCGGCGCCCGCCTCGCTGGAGGTCAGCGACCTCAGCCTGTTCTACGGCTCGGTGCCGGCGCTCGACGCGATCAATCTCAGCGTCGCGCAGGGCGAGTTCGTCGCGCTGCTCGGCCCCTCGGGCTGCGGCAAGACCTCGCTGCTGCGCTCGATCGCCGGCTTCGTGCAGCCGCAGAAGGGCGCGATCCGGCTCGGCGGGCGCGACGTGGCGGGCCTGCCGCCGCGACGGCGCAATATCGGCATCATGTTCCAGAGCTACGCGCTGTTCCCGCACATGACCGTGATGGAGAACGTGCTGTTCGGGCTCGAATGCCGGGGCGTCTCGGCGGCCGAGGCGCGGGCGCGGGCCGAGGCGGCGCTGAAGCGGGTCAGCCTGTCGGCCTTCGGCGACCGGCGGCCGAAGCAGCTCTCGGGCGGGCAGCAGCAGCGCGTGGCGCTCGCCCGCGCGATCGTCATCGAGCCGGACCTGCTGCTCCTCGACGAGCCGCTCGGGGCGCTCGACAAGCAGCTCCGCCTGCAGATGCAGACCGAGCTGAAGATGCTGCAGAGGAGCCTCGGCGTCACGGCCCTGTTCGTCACGCACGACCAGGAAGAGGCGATGACGATGGCGGACCGCATCGTCGTGATGCGCGACGGCGTCATCCAGCAGGTCGACGAGCCCGAGACGCTGTTCACCCGGCCGCGCACCGCCTGGGTGTCGGATTTCGTCAGCGCCGGCAACATCGTGCAGGGCGCGCTTGAGGAAGCGGACGGCTTCTATCGGGTCGAGATCGCGCCGGGCTCGGTCTTCGCGGCGGCGGCGGACGGCGTGAAGGCGCCCGCCGACGCGGCGTTGTTCGTGCCGTTCCACGCGGTGTCGGTCGCGCCCGATCCCGCCTCCCCGCTCGAGGTCTCGGCGATCCGCCTGCTCGGGCTCGCGATCGAATTGCAGATCGCCTATGGCGCGCATGTGATCCGCGTGCAGCTTCCGAGCAGCCGCGTCCACGACTTCCCGCTCGGCTCGCGCGTGCGCCTCGGCGCCGAGGCGGCCGATTGCCGCCTGCTGCCGAAGGGCTGAGCGATGAGCGCGATCGCGGCCCCGCTCGCCACCCACCAGCCCAAGCCCGCGATGTCGCGGACCGCGCTGCTCGCGCCGCTGACCGGCTTCTACGCGGTGCTGCTGCTGCTGCCATACGGCTACATGCTGTGGCTGAGCTTCGTGCGCTACAGCGCGACGCAGTTCTACGTGCCGGTCTTCACGCTCGAGAACTATGTCGGCGTCTTGACCGACAGCTTCTACCTCTCGCTGTTCGCGACGACGATCCTGCTCGGCATCGTGGTGACGCTGGCGACGCTGGTGATGGGCTATCCGCTGGCGATGAAGATCGTCGGCGCCAAGCCCCGCACCAAGACGCTCCTGATGGTGCTCGTGCTTTCGCCGCTCCTCGTCAATCTCGTGGTGCGCACCTATGCGTGGCTGGTGCTGCTCGGCGACAACGGCATCATCAACCGCTTCCTGATCGATCTCGGCGCGATCTCGACGCCGCTGCCGATCAACCGCAACTTCGTCTCGGCGATGCTCGGCCTGATCCACATCTCGCTGCCGCTGATGGTGCTGAGCCTCGTCTCGATCATGGAGCGCATCGACCCCTCGCTGATGGAGGCCGGGAAGAGCCTCGGGGCGGGCTCGTTCCGGCTGCTGCGCAAGGTGCATTTCCCGCTGGCGCTGCCGGGCGTCGGGGTCGGCTCGCTGCTGGTCTTCTGCACCGTGATCAGCGCCTTCGTGACGCCGCAGCTCCTCGGGGGCAACCGCTTCGCGACCGTCGGGACGGTGATCTACCAGAAGTTCACCTTCTCGATGAACTGGCCGCTCGGCGCCACCCTCGTCTTCGTGCTGCTCGCCATCAACGGCGCCGTGATCGCGTTGCACGGCTATCTGTTCCGGGAGCGGTGATGTTCGAGCGCGGCCTCAATATCGCGGCCTGGCTGGTGGTCGCCTTCCTGGTGATCCCGCTGATCGTGATCATCGGCGCGTCCTTCACGACGACCGAATATGTCGCGTTCCCGCCGCAGGGCTTCACGCTCAAATGGTACGAGAAGCTCGCGACGCAGCACGATTTCATCCGCTCCTTCTTCGACAGCCTGATCATCGGCATCGCGGCGACGATCGGCGCCATGGCGATCGGCACGCCGACCGCGATCGGGCTCCGGATGGGCTCGGCCCGCTCGCAGGCGCTGCTCCGGACCATCGCGATGATGCCGCTGACGCTGCCGACCATCGTGACGGGCGTCGCGCTCCTGCAGATCTACTACCTGACCGAGATCGACGCGCCCTGGACCGCCGTGGTGCTCGGCCACATCCTCGTCACGGTGCCGTATTTCGTGCGCACGCTCGGGGCGGGCCTCGAAGCCTTCGACCCCTCGCTCGTGGAGGCGGCCGAGAGCCTCGGCGCGAGCCGCTGGCGGATCATCTTCAAGATCATGCTGCCGGTGCTGGCGCCCTCGATCTTCGCCGGGATGATCTTCGTGTTCATCACCAGCTTCGACCAGGTGACGATCTCGATCTTCCTGTCGGGCCCCGGCATGATGCCCTTGCCAATCCGAATATATTCCTATATAGAGTTCGCGATCGATCCGATGGTCGCGGCCGTGTCGACCGTTCTCATTCTCTTCGCCTTCGCCATCGTCGTCGGCCTCCAGAAGCTGCTCGGCCTCGAGCGGGCCTTCGGGGCCTGAACAAGAAAGGGGAACTCATGACCAAGCGCATCACCATCAGCCGGCGCGGCCTCATCGGCGGCGCCATCGCGGCCGGGACCTTGCCGGCGCTGTCCATGCCGGCGATCGGCCAGACCCGCTCCAAGCTCAGCGTGCAGGTCTTCGGCGGCGCCTATGAGAAGATCATGCGCGAGTCGATCGTGCCGGAGTTCCAGAAGCTCTACCCGTTCGACGTCACGCTGACGGTGGAGGACGACACGACGCTGCTGCCGAAGCTGCGCGTCGCCCGCAACCGCTCGCCCTACGACGTCTGCACGGTCGACAACTCGATCGCGGTCGGCGCGGCGGCGCTCGACATCTGGGCGCCCGACCAGTCGTCGAAGATGAAGAACGCGCCGGACGTCTACAAGAGCTCGATGCCGCCCGTCACCGCCAATTACGGCAGCATCGTCTACGAATATGCGCTGGTCCACTCGACCGAGAAGCTGCCGAACCCGGAATCCTGGAAGGATCTGTGGAAGCCGGGCCTCGTGGTCGGCGTGCCGCATGTCACGCAGTCCTACGGGCTGACCTTCCTCTATATCGCGGCGCTGCTGCATGGGGGCGACGCCAAGAACCTCGATCCGGGCTTCGCGGCGATCAAGGCGCTGCCGAAGTTCAAGGTCTACAAGAATGTCAGCGAGGGCCTGAACCTCTTCCAGCAGAAGGAGGTCGACGCGGCGCTGTTCTACGGCCATCGCGGCCAGCAGATCATCGATATGGGGCTGCCCTACGCCAAGGCGCATCCGAAGGAAGGCACCTGGGGCCAGCGCACCGGCACGCAGATCCCGAAGGCGACCGGCAACCTGGAAGGCGCCGTCGCCTGGGTCGATTATTCGCTCAGCGTGCCCTACCAGACCGCCTTCGCGCCGGGCCTCTACAGCCCGACCAACAGCAAGGTGGTGCTGCCGCCGGACCTCGCGAAGAAGCACGTGATGGGCGCCGACGTGGTCGAAAAGCTGCGCGAGGTCGACTGGTCGGTGCTGCTGCCGCAGCGCGACGCGCTGATCGAGAAGTGGACGCGCGAGATCGGCTGAGGCCGGATATCGCGTAGAGCGATTCTAAACTGGTAATCGCTCGCCTTTCGCGCTAAGCCGAACGCGCGCGGCGGCCCCGCCGCGCGGTTCTCATCGGCGAAGAAGCATGCACGTTCGGATAGGGACGCGCCGGAGCCCTCTGGCGCTCGCGCAGACCAACTATGTCATCGGCCTGATCAAGGCCAAGCACCCCGAGATCGAGTTCTCGTTGCACCCGATCGCGACGATGGCCGACAAGGACCGGGTATCCGAGTTTCACCAGTTCGGGGTGATCGGCGTGTTCTCCAACGAGCACGAGCAGCAGCTCGTCTCGCGAGAGGTCGATTTCGTCGTCCACTCGCTGAAGGACCTGCCGACGACGCTGCGCGAGGGTCTGACGCTCGCTTCCGTGCCGGGCCGCGAGGATCCGCGCGACGCGCTGTGCGGCGCGACGCTTGCGACGCTGCGCCAGGGCGCGCGGGTCGGCACCGGCTCGCTCCGGCGGCGGGCGCAGATCCTGGCGCTGAGGCGCGACGTCGAGGTCGTGCCGATCCGCGGCAATGTCGGCCCGCGGCTGAAGAAGATCGAGGGCGAGGGCGCGCTCGACGCGGTCATCCTCGCGGAGGCCGGGCTGCAGCGGCTCGGGCTGACGGATGCGGCCTCGGAAGTGCTCGACCCGATCAAGTTCCCCTATGCGGTGAGCCAGGGAGCGCTCGGCATCGAGGCGCGCAGCGACGATGCCGTGACGCTTTCGCTCGTGAAGGAGATCGAGGACGCGCCGGCGCGCGCCGAGATCGATGCCGAGCGCGCGATGATGCATGATCTCGGCGCCGGATGCAGCCTGCCGGTCGGCGTCCATACGGTGCGCAGCGGCAAGGCGCTGAAGCTCTACGCGCAGATCAGCGCGCTCGACGGCGAGAAGACGATCGTCGCCGAGGCCGAGGGCACGATCGAGGCCGCCGAGGCGGTGGGGCTGGCGGTGGCGGCCGAGCTCAAGGCCAGGGGCGGCATGGATATCCTGGAAAGCTCCTACCGGACCTTCTGCGCGCATTTCCGCCTGACGCGCGGCTGACCGCCGCGCATCGTCAGCCGTCGTCGTCAGCGCGCGAGCGCCGCGAAGCCGCCGTCGATGGCGGCCTTCGTCGCCGCGATATCGGCATCCGTATGAGCGGCCGAGAGATACATCAGGCCGCGCGGCAGGCCGTAGACGCCGCGCCGGACGAGCGCGGCCGTGACGTCGAGCGTCGCGTTGCGGTCGACGCGCGCGACGTCGCCCAGCCGCTCGACCGCGCGCAGCCCCGCGAAGAGCTGCAGCGCCGGGCCGAGCTGCTTCACCGCGATATCGAGGTCGAAGGCGGCGGCCTGGCGCGCTATATGGGCCGCGAGGTCCTCGGCCTGCGCGCTCATGCGCGGATAGATCCCGGCCGCGTGGTCGCGCAGATGGCGCACGCAGGCGATGCCGGCCGCCATCGACAGCGGATTGCCGTTGAAGGTGCCGCGATGCATCAGCCGGCCGGAGGCGATCGGCTCCATCGCGGCATCGGTGCCCGAGACCGCGCCGATCGGCAGCCCGGCGCCGAGCGCCTTGCCGAGCACGCTGAGATCGGGGGTGACGCCGTAATATTGCTGCGCGCCGCCGAGCGACAGGCGAAAGCCGGTGATCACCTCGTCGAAGATCAGCACGACGCCGTGCTTGCGGGTCAGCTCGCGCACGCGCTCCAGGAAGCCGGCCGGCGGCGCGAAGCAGCCGGCATTCATCGCGGCCGGCTCGAGCAGCACGGCGGCGTAGTCGGACGAGATCGTGCGTTCCAGCGCGTCGATATTGCCCCATTCCAGCACCGTCGCGCTGGTGAGCGCCGAGGGGTCCTGGCCGATCGTGCCGGGACCGTCATTGGCGCCGAGATTCACGTTGTCGAACCAGCCGTGATAATTGGCGCGGAAGCGGATGACCGGCACGCGGCCGGTGGCGGCGCGGGCGACGCGCAGGGCGAGCTGCACGGCCTCCGAGCCGCTGCTGACGAAGGCGCT
>JBDHTH010000112.1:0-7724 GCA_039808545.1 Phreatobacteraceae bacterium
AAGACGTCATCGGGAATGTCGCGCTCGGCGCGCTTCAGCGGCGCATAGCCGGTCTCGAGGTTTTCCTTCACGGTCAGCAGCGGGAAGATCTCGCGGCCCTGCGGCACGAAAGCAACGCCGCGCCGGGCCCGCTCGAAGGGCTTCTCGCGAGCGAAGCTGCGGCCCTCCCAGAGGATGTCGCCGGCGCCAATCGCCTGCTGGCCGACGATGGCTCGCATCAGCGAAGTCTTGCCGACGCCGTTGCGGCCGAGCACGGCCGTGACGCGCCCGACCTTCGCCTCGATCGAGACGCGGCGCAGCGCCTGCGCGGCGCCGTAGGAGAGATCGACGTTCTGCACCTGAAGCATGGGTTAGTTTTCTTTCGAGAGCATGATCTTGCCCGAAAACCGGCAACCACTTTTCGGGATCATGCTCAGCGCCCAAGATAGACTTCGATGACGCGCTCGTTGGCGCTGACCTGGTCGAGCGAGCCCTCGGCGATCACGGTACCCTCGTGCAGCACGCTGACGCGGCAACCGAGATCGCGCACGAAGGTCATGTCGTGCTCCACTACGATCACGGCGTGCTCGCCCGCGATGCGCTTCAGGAGCTCGGCTGTGGCCGCTGTCTCGGCGTCGGTCATGCCGGCGGCGGGCTCGTCGACGAGCAGCAGCTTCGGGTTCTGGGCGAGCAGCATGCCGATCTCCAGCCATTGCTTCTGGCCATGGCTGAGGGCGCCGGCGAGCTCGTGGCGGCGCGCCGACAGCCGCACCGTGTCGAGGATCTGGTCGAGCCGGTCGCGGATCGCCTTGCCGGAGGACCAGAAGAGGTTGGCGAAGACGCCGCGCGCGCCTTCCAGCGCCATGAGCACGTTGTCCTCGATCGTGTGCTGCTCGAAAACGGTCGGCTTCTGGAACTTCCGGCCGATGCCGAGACGGGCGATGGCGGCCTCGTCGAGCTTGGTCAGGTCCGTGGAGCCGTCGAAGATGACGTCGCCCTCGTCGGGCGCCGTCTTGCCCGTGATGATGTCCATCATCGTCGTCTTGCCGGCGCCGTTCGGGCCGATGATGGCGCGCATCTCGCCGGGCCCGACCGTCAGGGACAGCGAGCGGATCGCCTTGAAGCCGTCGAAGGAGCGCGAGACGCCGTCGAGATAGAGCATCGTGTGGGTGAGATCGGCCATCGCGCTACTCCGCCGGGCTCGGTTCGGGCGCAGCTTGCGGCATCGCCTGGCGCGCGGCGCGCCGGGCGCCGCGCTCGGCCCACCAGGCGTCGAGCGTGCCGACGATGCCGCGCGGCATCAGCAGCGTGACGGCGACGAACAGCCCGCCGAGCGCGAACAGCCAGTAGGGCGCGAGCGCGCCGGTCGTGAAGGTCGATTTCGCGTAGTTGACGAGGACGGCGCCGAGCACCGCGCCGATCAGCGTGCCGCGCCCGCCGACCGCCACCCAGACGACGATCTCGATCGAATTGGCGGGCGCGAATTCCGACGGGTTGATGATGCCGACCTGCGGGACGTAGAGCGCGCCCGCGAGCCCCGCCAGCATCGCCGAGACCGTGAAAGCAAACAGCTTGTAGTGCTCCACCCGGTAGCCGAGGAAGCGCACCCGGCTCTCGGCGTCGCGCACCGCGACCAGCACCTTGCCGGCCTTGGAGGCGGTGATCGCGCGGCAGATCAGGTAGCCGGCCGCCAGCGCCGCGCAGGTCGCGACGAACAGGCCGACGCGCGTGCCGTTCGACTGGATGTTGAAGCCGAGGATGTCCTTGAAGTCGGTCAGACCGTTATTGCCGCCGAACCCCATGTCGTTGCGGAAGAAGGCGAGCATCAGCGCGTAGGTCAGCGCCTGGGTGATGATCGAGAGATAGACGCCCGTCACGCGGCTCCTGAACGCGAACCAGCCGAAGACCAGCGCCAGCAGGCCCGGCACCAGGAGCACCATCGGCGCCGCGAAGGCGAACCAGTCGAAGCCGTGCCAGTACCAGGGCAGCGCCTTCCAGTTCAGGAAGACCATGAAGTCGGGCAGGACCGGATCGGCATAGACGCCGCGGCTGCCGATCTGGCGCATCAGATACATGCCCATCGCGTAGCCGCCGAGCGCGAAGAAGGCGCCATGGCCGAGCGAGAGGATGCCGACATAGCCCCAGACGAGGTCGAGGGCGAGCGCGAGCAGCGCGTAGCAGAGATACTTGCCGATCAGCGAGACGAGATAGGTCGGCACATGCAGCGCCGAGCCGGCCGGCACCGCGAGGTTGAGCACCGGCACGAGGATCGCGACGGCGAGCAGCAGGGCGAGGAAATACGGCCCGAGACGGTCCGAGAGGAGCTTTCCGGCGATCATCTCAAGCCTCGATCGCCCGGCCCTTGAGCGCGAACAGGCCGCGCGGCCGCTTCTGGATGAACAGGATGACGAGGACGAGCAGCGCGATCTTGGCGAGCACCGCGCCCGCATAGGGCTCCAGGAACTTGTTGGCGATGCCGATCGACATGGCGCCGACCAGCGTGCCCCAGAGATTGCCGACGCCGCCGAACACCACCACGAGGAAGGAATCGATGATGTAGCCCTGGCCGAGATTGGGGCTGACATTGTCGATCTGGGAAAGCGCCACGCCCGCCAGCCCGGCGATGCCGGAGCCGAGGCCGAAGGTCAGCGCGTCGATGCGGTGGGTAGCGATGCCCATGGCGGAGGCCATGCGGCGGTTCTGCGTCACGGCGCGGACCTGCAGGCCGAAGGGCGTGTAGCGCAGCGCGAGCTGGAGCGCCGCGAAGACGATCAGCGCGAAGACGATGATCCACAGGCGCGAATAGGTGACCTGCATCGCGCCGACCTCGATCGCGCCCGACATGAACGAAGGCGCGCCGACCTCGCGGTTGGTCGGGCCGAAGGCGGTGCGCACCGCCTGCTGGAGGATCAGCGACACGCCGAAGGTGGCGAGCAGGCTGTCGAGCGGGCGGCCGTAGAGGAAGCGGATGACGCAGCGCTCGATCGCGACGCCGATCAGCCCTGCGGTGAGGAAGGCAAGCGGCAGGGCGATCGCCAGCGAGTAGTCGAACAGCGCCGGATAATGGGTGCGCAACATCTCCTGGACCATGAAGGTCACATAGGCGCCGATCATCACCATCTCGCCATGCGCCATGTTGATGACGCCCATCACGCCGAAGGTGATGGCAAGGCCGATCGCGGCGAGCAGCAGCACCGAGCCGAGCGAGAGCCCGTACCAGGCGTTCTGCGCCACGGCCCAGACCGCGAGGCGGCTTTCGATGGCGGCGGCGGCATCGGCCGCCAGCTTGCGGATGGCGGCGGGCGCGTCGGCCGGCACCTGCCGCAGCAGCGACAGCGCCGCCTGGTCGCCGCGCTCGCGCAGCAACGCGATGGCGTCGATCCGCTCCGCCTCGCTCGCGTCGGGCTTGCCGATCAGGATGGCGGCGCGGGCCGCGAGCATGAGCTGGCGGATGGCGCCGTCCTTCTCGGCCGTGATCGCCTTGGCGAGCGGCTCGAGGGCGGCGGGATCGCGTGACTTGAACACCGCGTCGGCCGCCTCGCGGCGCTTCGCCGGGTCGGGCGAGAGCAGCGTCAGGGCGCCGAGCGCCGCCTCGACGGCGCGCCGCACCGCGTTGTTGAGGCGCACCGGGCGCGTCCCCGTCGGCGCGGCCGCGAGCTTCTCGCCGGTCGCGGCGTCGAACCAGGCGCCGGCCTCGTCGCGATAGAAGACCGCCTTGTCGGCCATCCGGTAGACGAGGCGGCTTGTCTGCAAGGCTTGCAGGACCGGCAGCGCGACCGGCAGGCCGGAGGCGGCGACGACGCCCACCGCCTGCTCGATCTCTCGGAAATTCTCGGTCGCGAAACGGGCGACGGGGCTGTCCGCCTGCGCGCGCGCCGCATGGGGCGCAAGGAGCAGCGCGAAAGCCAAGACAAGAAAAGCGAGACGTCGCGGAAGGGACATGGAATGGTCGCCGTTTGCGCCCTCGCGGCCGGGCGCGATCATGCTGCGGTGAAGAGGCGCGGGCCTTGGTGCCCGCGCATCGCCATGGCGCGGCCGAGGGTTTCGGCCGCGCCGGTCAGGCGCCGATCAGGTCCCCTGCCCGCCGCATTTCCCGGTCTTGACGTTGAAGTTGCCGCATTTCATCGGCGCGCGATGATCGGCGATCAGGTCCTTCGAGCCGTCGAGATAGTCGGACCACTCGTCGCCGACCACGAGACCGGTCGTCTGCCAGACCACGTTGATCTGCCCGTCGGCCTGGATCTCGCCGATGAAGACCGGCTTGGTGATGTGGTGGTTCGGCATCATGGTCGAGAAGCCGCCCGTCAGGTTCGGCACCGAGACGCCGATGAGCGCGTCGCGCACCGCGTTCGATTCGATCGTGCCGGCCTTCTCGACCGCCTTCACCCACATGTTGAAGCCGATGACATGGGCTTCCATCGGGTCGTTGGTGACGCGCTTCGGGTTCTTGATGAAGGTCTTCCAGGCCTCGATGAAGGTCTTGTTCTCGGGCGTGTCGATCGACTGGAAATAGTTCCAGGCCGCGAGATGGCCGACCAGCGGCTTGGTGTCGATGCCGGCCAGCTCCTCCTCGCCGACCGAGAAGGCGACCACCGGGATGTCGGTCGCCTTGATGCCCTGGTTGGCGAGCTCCTTGTAGAAGGGCACGTTGGCGTCGCCGTTGATGGTGGAGACGACGCCGGTCTTCTTGCCCTCGCCGCCGAATTTCTTGATCGCGGCGACGCGCGTCTGCCAGTCGGCATGGCCGAACGGGGTGTAGTTGACCGAGATGTCCTCCGGCTTCACGCCCTTCAGCTTCAGATAGGCTTCCAGGATCTTGTTGGTGGTGCGCGGATAGACGTAGTCGGTGCCTTCGAGCACCCAGCGCTTCACGCCCTCGTTCATCAGGTAGTCGACGGCCGGAATCGCCTGCTGGTTCGGCGCGGCGCCGGTGTAGAAGATGTTCGGCGAGGATTCCTCGCCCTCGTATTGCACGGGGTAGAACAGGATCGAGTTCAGCTCCTCGAAGACCGGCAGCACCGATTTGCGCGACACCGAGGTCCAGCAGCCGAAGGTCGCGGCACATTTCTCCTTGGTGATCAGCTCGCGCGCCTTCTCGGCGAAGAGCGGCCAGTTCGAGGCGGGATCGACCACGACCGGCACCAGCTTCTTGCCGAGCAGGCCGCCCTTCTTGTTCTGCTCCTCGATCAGCATGAGCATGACGTCCTTCAACGTCGTCTCGGAGATCGCCATCGTGCCCGACAGCGAGTGCAGGATGCCGACCTTGATGGCGGCGTCCTGCGCGAAGGCGCTCTTCCAGCCTGCCATGCTGGCGATCGAGACGCCGGCCATGCCGGCGAGCAGCGCGCGGCGCGAGGGCTGCCAATCCGTTCCGTTCACTTTGCGCATCAGTCGAGGCTCCCCGTGAGAACTAGAGCGGCAGGTTCGGCCGTCTCGCGTGTTGCATCGCAACAAGCGTGCCAGCGACCGGGCGCGCCGCAAGTTGCGACAAAGACGGAGATTTTCGAGTCACGAGCAGGCACGCGGCAGCGGCGGCTGCCGCGCAACCGGGCGCCGCGCTCAAATTTGGCTATATTTTAGGCAATTGTGAATTGCATATTTATTATGCAATAACGCTGTCCGGCCGATGCGCCTCGGCGATCAGCCAGTCGCGGAAGGTGCGGATGGCGGGCAGCCCGGCCTTGGCCTCGGGGACCACCAGGTAATAGGCGGTATCGCCGACGAAGGGCGCGTCGAACAGCACGATGAGCCGGCCGGAGGCGAGCTCGGCCTCCACCAGGAAGCGCGGCACCATGGCGGCGCCGAGCCCGGCGGCGGCTGCCTCCGCGACCATTGCGAACTGGTCGTAGCGCGGCCCGCCCGGCACCATGGCCTGCCCGACGCCGGCGGCGCGGAACCAGCGCTGCCACGCGGTCGGCCGGGTCGATTGCTGCAGCAGGGTCACGCCGAGCAGGTCGGCGGGCCTGCGGATGCGGTGGCGGTCGCGGAAATGCGGGCTCGCGACCGGCACCGTCGTCTCGTCCATCAGGTGATGCGCGATGGCGCCGGCCCAGATCGGCGCGCCGTGATGGATGGCGGCGTCGAAGGGCTCGGTGTCGAAGTCGAAGGGCGAGAGCCGCGTCGCAAGGTTGACGACGAGCGAGGGCGCGTGCTCGGCGAGGCGCGGCAGGCGCGGCACCAGCCAGCGCGTTCCGAAGGTCGGCAGCGTCGCGAGGTTGAGGGGTGCGGCGGCGCGGCCGAAGGCGCCGACCCGCTCGGTCGCCTCGCCGAGGCGGGCGAGGGCCTCGCGCACGTCGTGGAGGTAGAGGCGCCCGGCATCGGTGAGCACGACGCGCCGGCGGACGCGCTCGAACAGCGACACGCCGACGATGGCCTCGAGGGTGCGGATCTGGCGGCTGACCGCGCCCTGGGTCAGCGCGAGCTCGACGGCGGCGCGCGTGAAGCTCATATGGCGGGCCGCGCTTTCGAAGGCGACGAGCGCCGCGAAGGACGGCGTCTGGCTGCGCGGCGAGATCCGATCCATTCCGAAAACTCATCAACTTGCGAGGCAATTTCGTTTTACACTGCGGGCAGGTCCTGTCATCCCCTCATGCATTCACAACAAAGAGGCCGCCCGTGTCCCCTGCCAAGACCCGCACCGCCAAGCCCGCCGCCAAAGCCGCAAAAACGAAGCCCGCGAAGGCTCCGAAGCCGGCGGCCGCCAAGGTCTCTTCGGCGAAGAGCGCTCCGGCCAAGGGCAAGTCCGGCAAGGCGGGCGGCGATATCGCGGCCGAGACGGCCGCGATCCTGAAGCGCCTCGGGGTCGACAAGAAGGCCGTGACGGGCGGCACGCTGCCGGTCTTCTCGCCGATCACCGGCACGAAGATCGCCGATGTGGTGGAGACCGACGCGGGCGGCGTGCAGGCCGCGATCGGCCGCGCCGACAAGGCGTTCCGCGCCTGGCGCAGCGTGCCGGCGCCGAAGCGCGGCGAGCTGATCCGCCTCCTCGGCGAAGAGCTGCGTGCCGCCAAGGCCGATCTCGCGGCGCTGGTGACGATCGAGGCCGGCAAGGTCACGTCCGAGGGCCTCGGCGAAGTGCAGGAGATGATCGACATCTGCGATTTCGCGGTCGGCCTGTCGCGCCAGCTCTACGGGCTGACGCTGGCCACCGAGCGCGCCGACCACCGGATGATGGAGACCTGGCACCCGCTCGGCGTCTGCGGCGTCATCTCGGCCTTCAATTTCCCCGTGGCGGTGTGGTCGTGGAACGCGGCGCTGGCGATCGTCTGCGGCGATCCGGTGGTGTGGAAGCCCTCCGAGAAGACGCCGCTGACGGCGCTCGCCACCCAGGCCCTGTTCCTGAAGGCGATGAAGCGCTTCGGCGCGGCGCCGGCCGGCCTCAGCGAAGTGGTGATCGGCGGTCGCGCGGTCGGCGAGGCGCTGGTCGCGGACGAGCGCGTGCCGATCCTGTCGGCGACCGGCTCGACCGCGATGGGCCGCGCCGTCGGCCCGAAGCTCGCGGCGCGTTTCGCCCGCGCGATCCTGGAGCTCGGCGGCAACAATGCCGCGATCGTCGCGCCCTCGGCCGATCTCGACCTCGCGCTGCGCGGCATCGCCTTCGCGGCGATGGGCACGGCCGGGCAGCGCTGCACCACCCTGCGCCGCCTCTTCGTGCATGACAGCGTCTATGACCAGCTCGTGCCGAAGCTGAAGAAGGCATACGGCTCGGTCGCGATCGGCGACCCCCGCAAGGCGGGCGTGCTCGT
>JBDHTH010000113.1:0-7688 GCA_039808545.1 Phreatobacteraceae bacterium
CTCTCAAGAGACGCTTTAGATAAACAATTCAATTGGATATCGAGAGGTTCTCATCAATCGACTTCAGTTCAAGCACTATCCCGCCGGACGATGTGGAAGCCGGTGTCGAGGAGCAGCCCCTTGCCGGTCTTGCCGTCGGCGCGATCCACGATCGCCTGTATTGCCGCATGGCCCATATCATAAGTGTGGGGCTCGAGCGTGGTCAGCCCCGGCGTGATCTCGGAGGCGATCTCATAGTCGCCCCAGCCGGCCACCGCGATGCGTTGGGGAACTTTCCAGTTGCGGCGGCCGCATTCGAAGAGAACGCCGGCCGCCAGGATGTCCGTGGGGCACAGGAGCGCATCGATCTCGGGATCGATGCGGCAGAGCGCCTCCAGCGCCTTCGGGCCGGCGCCGAACCCGTCGGTCTCGTCGGCGAGGTGGATCAGATCGGTCCTCAAGCCGCGCGCCGCAAGGCGCTCGCGGAATGCCGGAAGGCGCTCCGCGAAACGGTGCGAGACGGCGCCCGCATAGCCGACGAAACCGATCTTTCGGTATCCCGCGGTGAGCAGCAGGTCGATCATGGCGCGCGTGGCCGCGACCGTCGAATAGCCGACCGCCATGTCGAACGGCGCCTGATCGACCCAGGATTCGACGACCGGCACGCCCGTCTTCCGCATCAGGTCGATCGCCGCGTCCTCGTGCTCGTCCCCCACCAGGGCTATGCCGGCCACGCGCAGGCCGATGAATGTCTGTATCGCGGCGGTTTCCTGCGCGAGCGACTCGGCGAGCTTGAGCACGAGCTGATAGCCTCGCGCGGTCGCGGCATCCTGCATGCCGCGCACATATTTGTAGAAGCTCGAATTCTTGATCGAGGGGATGACCGCGCCGATCACGCGGCTCTGGCCGGAAGCGAGGTTTCCGGCGACATGATTGGGCACGTAGCCGAGATCCGCGGCGACTTTCAGGACCTTCAGCCGCGTCTCCTCGAGCACCCGCGCCGGATGGCGGAAGGTGTTCGACACCGTCATAGGTGACACGCCGGCGGCGTCCGCGACCGACTGCATCGTGACGGGGCCGGTGTCCTGCGTCTTCGCCATTGCCCTTCCATTCTCCCTGCGTCGCTTCGAGGAGAAAAATCGCCTCGCCCGGCTCGCGGATTCGCAAAATGCAGATCTTGACTTGATCGGCAAGTGCAGGGATTTTAGCGCTACAAAGCCCCGATGGGAACAGAATGCCGAGGTTGGCCATGGTTTGCCCGCCGGGCTGCGACGGACGGAGCCCGCGATGACCCTCGCCGGATCGGTCGCCGAAGCCCTCGCCCTTTCGGGCATCCGCAAGGCGTACGGCGCCACCCTGGCGGTGAACGACCTCGATCTCGTCGTGGAGGCCGGCGACCTGGTCGCGCTTCTCGGCCCGTCCGGATGCGGCAAGACGACCACGCTGCGCATGGTCGCCGGCTTCGAGCAGCCGGATGCCGGCTCGATCCGGATCGGCGCGAGCGAGATCGCGCATCTGCCGCCCCACCGGCGCAAGCTCGGCATGGTCTTCCAGAACTACAGCCTGTTCCCCCATCGCACCGTTGCCGAGAATATCGGCTTCGGCCTGCGCATGGCCGGTGCCGGCCGTGCCGAGCGCGATGCGCGCATCGGCGAGATGCTCGACCTCATCCGCCTGTCCGGCCGGGACGACATGTATCCGCGCCAGCTCTCCGGCGGCCAGCAGCAGCGGGTCGCGCTCGCCCGCTCGCTGATCGTCAATCCGAAGGTGCTGTTGCTCGACGAACCGCTCGGCGCGCTCGACAAGGCGCTGCGCGAGAGCATGCAGTTCGAGATCCGCGCGATGCAGCAGCGCCTGGGCACCACCACGCTTCTCGTCACCCACGACCAGGAGGAAGCGCTGTCCATGTCGGACAAGGTGGCGGTGATGAACAGCGGCCGCATCCTGCAGATCGGCGCGCCGAACGATATCTACGACCGGCCGAAAAGCCGTTTCGTGGCCGAGTTTCTCGGCACGTCCAACATTTTCGAGGGCATCGTGTCGGCCGATGGCAGGACGCTGCTGGTATCGGGTCCGGAGGGCGATGTCGGCGTCGCGCTCGAAGCGCCCGCCCCCGCCGGCGCGCGCCTGCTGCTCTCGGTACGGCCGGAACGGATGCGCCTCGGGGCGGCGGGCGAGACGGGGCCGAATTTGGCGGCGAAGGTCACGGGCGCGGTGTTTCGCGGCAACTACGCGGCCTATCAGCTCGACGTGCCGGCGCTCGGGCGCGAGCTGATCGTCTATCGACAGGCCGACGGCCCGCTCGGCGCGGTTCTCTTCCGGCTCGGCGAAACCTTGACGCTCGGCTGGGCGCCGCATGACGCGGTGCCGCTCGAAGCGGAGCAGTAGGATGGACATGGTCGCTGGAAGGAAGCCCGGTGCGCGCATCGGCATCGATGTCGGCGGGACCTTCACCGATTTCGTGCTGTCGGATCCGCGCGACGACAGCCTGACCTACTACAAGGAGCCTTCAACGCCCGACGATCCGTCGCGCGCGCTGATCGAGGGGCTTAGCGCGCTGCTCGACAAGGCCGGCATGACGGCCGGCGACGTCGCCACGATCATGCATGGCACGACGATCGGCCTCAACGCGATCATCCAGCGGCGCGGCGCGACGATCGCACTGGTCGTGACGAAGGGCTACCGCGACATCCTCGAGATCGCGCGCAGCCGCATGCCCTCCTCGTTCGACTTCCATGCCAGCAAGGAAGTGCCGCTGGTTCCGCGCTTCCGCATTATCGAGATCGACGCGCGGCTCTCCGCGTCCGGCGCAGTCACGCACAGGCCGGACGAAGGCGAGCTCGATCGCGTCGCGGCGGCCCTGAAGGGTCTCGGGGTCGACGCCGCCGCCCTCGTCCTGATCAACGGCTACACGAGGCCTTCCGTCGAGATCGACATCGCGGAGCGGCTCTCGGACAAGGCCGGCGGCCTCGCGATCACCTCGGCGGCGGCGATCTGGCCGGAGATCCGCGAATACGAGCGCACGCTCGTCGCCTGCCTCAACGCCTATATCCAGCCGCTGATGCATGGCTATTTCACCGGGCTCAAGGATGGGCTCGCGCGCGACGGCGTGGCCGCGCCGATCCTGGTAACGGCCTCGAATGGCGGCTCGCTCAGCCTGGCCTCCGCCGACGAGAGGCCAGTGGAGACGATCCTTTCGGGACCAGCCTCGGGCGTGATGGCGGCGGCGCGGCTCGCGCGGGCGGCCGGCGTCGATGCCGTCATCACCTTCGACATGGGCGGAACCTCGTCGGACATCGCGGTCGCCCATGCCGGCGCGGCCGAGCTTGCGACGCGCACCGATATCGGCGGCCTGCCGCTGGTGCTGCCGGTGGTCGACGTGTCGGCGATCGGCGCGGGCGGCGGCTCGATCGTCTGGGTCGACGATCACGGCGTCATGAAGGTCGGCCCGCGGAGCGCGGGCGCCATGCCCGGCCCGGTCTCCTATGGCCGCGGCGGCGTCGAGCCCGCCGTGACCGACTGCTACCTCGCACTCGGCTACATCGATCCCAACGGGTTCCTCGGCGGCCGCATGCGGCTCGACAAGGACGCGGCCGTCGCCGCGCTGAAGGCGATCGGCGCCCGCATCGGCTTCGACGGGTCGGACGCGGCCGAGCGCGCCGCAGAAGGCGCCCTCGCGGTGACCACGGCCGGCATGGCGACCGAGCTCTACAAGACGCTCGCGGCGCGCGGGCTCGATCCCGCGACTTTCGCGCTGGTGCCGTTCGGTGGGGCTGGGCCTACGCATGCCAATCTGCTCGCCGAGGAGGTCGGCATCGGCCGCGTTCTCATCCCCTCGGCGGCCGGCACCTTCTGCGCGCTCGGCGCGGCGGCGGCGGATCTCAGGCGCGACTTCGTGCGCAGCCTGCGCCGGCCGCTGAACGCCGAAAGCGCGGCGCTCCTCGGCCAGGTCTTCGACGAGTTGGCGTCGGAAGGAAACGCCTGGCTCGACCGCGAGGGCGAGCAGGCCGGGAGCCGCCGGATCGAGCGCGGCGCCGACATGCGCTATGCCGGCCAGGCCTACGAGCTTCGCGTGCCGCTCGCGGCGGATCGCCGGGACGCGGCATCGATCGCCGAGGCGTTCCATCTGGAGCATGAGCGCATCTACGGCTTCCGCGACGCGGAGACCGAGGTCGAGATCGGCACGGCCCGTCTCGCGATGGTCGGCGAGACGGCCGAGATGCCGCAGCGCGGGATCGCAGCGGGGACCGGCACGCCGGCCCGCAAGGGCGCGCGCCCGCTCTTTCGCAGCGGGGCGTGGCTCGACGCCGACGTCTACGACCGCACGGCGCTCGGCGCCGGCGACACGGTCGCCGGGCCGGCGATCATCGAGCAGGACGACACCACCACCGTGGTGCTGCCCGGCTGGATCGCGCGCGCCGACCGGGCCGGCAACCTCGTTCTCGAAAGAGAGCCGGCATGAAACTCGATCCCGTCACGCTCTCGATCCTCGGCAACAAGCTCGCGGCCGTCAGCGAGGAGATGTGCCTGACGCTGCAGCGCACCGGGCGCACGCTTTACGTCAAGGAGACGGCCGATTTCGCCTGCGCCCTCGCCGGGCTCGACGGGCGCTTCTTCGCCTATCCGCGCTCGATCGGGGTCTCCGGCTTCGTCGGGCTCGAATGCCTGCCGGCGATCCGCGCTGTCGGTCCGCTCGAGCCGGGCGACGTGATCCTGACGAACGATCCCTATCGCTCCGAGGGGCTCTCCACGCATCTGCCCGACCTGCACATGATCGAGCCCTATTTCCATGACGGCGAGATCGTCGCCTATGGCTGGTGCTTCGTGCATTGCTCCGATGTCGGGGGGCGGGTGCCGTCGAGCATCTCGCCGGTCAACACCGAGATCTTCCAGGAAGGCCTGCGCATCCCGCCCGTGAAGCTGATGAAGCGCGGCGAGATGACGCGCGAGGTGCGCCTGTTCCTCGATGCCAACAGCCGCACGCCGGACGCCAATATGGGCGACATCCGCGCCATGCTGGCGGCGCTCGCGGCCGGTCGGCGGCGTCTCGCGCAGGTGATCGCCCAGCACGTCGCCGCGGCGGTCGAGGTGGCCGCCAGGGACCTCGTCGCCTATGCCGACGCGCGGGCGCGCACGGTGCTGGCCGCGATCCCGGAAGGAACATATTCCTTTTCCGATTATCTCGACGACGACGCGGTCAGCCCGCTGCCGGTGCGCCTTTCGCTGGCGCTGACGTTGCGCGACGGCACCGCGCATCTCGATTTCACCGGCACCGACCCGCAGGTCGCCGCCGCCATGAACATCCCCTCGCGCGGCCGGCCGCATGCCTGGCTGACGCTGCGGGTCCTGGCGCTCGTCAACACGCTCGATCCGACGACGCCGCTCAATGTCGGGCTGCTCGCGCCGGTCAGGATCACGGCACCCGAGGGCAGCCTCGTCAATCCGCAGGAGCCCGCCGCGACCGGCGTGCGCCACGCCGCCGCGATCCGCGTCAACGACGTGCTGAATGGCGCCTTCGGCAAGGCGCTGCCCGAGGTGATGCCGGCAGCCTCCTCCGGTACCGTCATCCCGGTCGTGATGGCCGAGCCCGACGGGCATGGCGGGCGGCGCGTGCAGGTCATCGAGCCGATGATCGGCGGCACCGGCGCGCGCTCCGGCCGCGACGGCGTCGACGGGCGCGACAGCGGCATCTCCAACCTCGCCAACAACCCGGTCGAGACGGTGGAGGCGGAGCTTGGCGTCGAGATCCTCACCTATGCGCTGCGCCCCGATTCCGGCGGCGCCGGCGAGTGGCGCGGCGGCTGCGGCATGGAGCTGACCTTCCGCGTGCTGACGGACGACAGCAACGTGCTCGGCCGCGGCATGGAGCGGCTGTTGTTCCGCCCCTGGGGCGCGAAGGGCGGCCGGCCCGGCGCAGCCGCCGAGCTCATCGTCAACCGCGGCCGGGCGGATGAGCGGCGGCTCGGCAAGATCGACGTGCTGGTCGTCGATGCCGGCGACACCGTCACCTTCCTGACGCCCGGTGCCGGCGGCTGGGGCGATCCGGCGCGGCGTGATCCGAAGGCTGTTCTGCGCGACGTCGAGAACGGCTTCGTGACGGTCGAGGGCGCGGCCGCCGACTACGGCGTCGTCATCCGCGACGGCGACATCGACGTCTCCGCGAGCGAGCGCCTCAGGGCCGATCCCTCTCGCGTCGACGGGGCAAGCGCGCAGGGCTCGGAACGGGACCGCTGGGATGCGGTCTTCGCCGCGCCCGCCATGGACCGGCTGAACGCCGCCCTGGTGGCGCTGCCGGGCGCCGTCCGCCAGCAGCGGCGGCGCGAGATCTTCGACCAGGTACTCTCCGTCCTGCCGGAGGCCTTCCCGCGCGCGCCGGCCGGAGAAGGCGCCCTGCGCGTCGCGCGCGAAAGGCTGGAGGCCGCCGTCGCGGCGCTTTGAAAATGCACCGAGCGGCCGATGCCGCCTCAAGACGAGGGGAACGCAAATGACGACCATGAAGAGACGCACTTTCCTCAGCGGCAGCGCCGCTCTCGGCGCGGGGCTCCTGGCCGGCGCCCATACGGGCCCGGCCCGGGCGCAGGGCAAGACCATTACGGTGACCGCCTTCGGCGGCGTCTGGGAGGAGGCCGTGCGCAAATGCTTCGTCGCCCCCTTCGAGGCGAAGACCAAGGCGAAGGCGAATGTCGCGCTGGGCGGCCCGCCGCAATGGCTGGCGCAGGTCGAGGCCTCGCCCGCCAAGCCGCCGATCGACGTCCTGATCATGACGCCCGACCTCGCGCTGACGGCCGCGAAGGCCGATCTCGTCGACGCCTTCACGGTCGACAAGCTGCCGAACCTCGCCAAGACGCCGCAGCAGCTCACCGATTCCGTGCTCGGCAAGGGCACGGTGTTCGATTACGGCGTCGGGGGCATCACCTACAACAAGGACCGGCTCAAGAACCCGCCCAAATCCTTCGCGGAGCTCGTCGACCGCGTCGCCAAGGGCGAGCTGACGGCCTCGGTCCCGTCGGTCAGCTACGCGATCACGCCGATCATGCTGATCTGGTCCATGGCCAAGGCGCTCGGTGGCGGGGTGGAGAATGTCGATCCCTTTTTCGCCGCCATGAAGAAGATGAAGGACAACCTCGTCTTCTGGGGCGGGCCGAACGACTTCTTCAACCATCTCTCCTCGGGCGAGGCCGAGCTCGGCATCTATTTCGACGGCCGCACCTGGAACCACTACGACAGCGGCGCCACCTGGATCGATTTCATCAACCCGGCCGAGGGCGGGTCGCTGAACGCGGTCGCGGTGCAGAAGCCGAAGAACGCCGATCCCCTCGCCTGGGACTACATCAACGAGGTGCTCGACGCGAAGAACCAGACGCTGTTCGCCGACATCCTCAACTACGGCGTCACCAACGAGGACGTCGTCTACAGCGACAAGCTGAAGCCCAGGATCACGCCCTGGCAGAAGACCCAGTTCCCGCCCTATGAGGAGATCGCCAAGGTGCGCAACCAATGGGTCGACCGCTGGAACCGCGAGATCGGGCGCTGAGGACGCGCGGTCGACGGGGCGAGCGATGAAGCGCGAGGGCGACATGGCCGTCGAGGCCGGGCGGGCGAAGCCGGCGCGCCGCAGGAGCTGGCTCCTGGCGGTGCCGGCGGTGCTGTTCCTGCTCGTCTTCTTCGTCATGCCGCTCCTGGGCAACGGCATGCGCAGCCTTGTCGGG
>JBDHTH010000114.1:0-7507 GCA_039808545.1 Phreatobacteraceae bacterium
GTGCCGCGATCTTCCTCACCGTGCTCTCGATCAATTTCATCGGCGACGGCCTGCGCGATGCACTCGACCCGCGCCGCGTGATCTGATCTGCGAGGAACCCGCCGTGACCACACCGATCCTGTCCGTCTCGAACCTCACGACATCCTTCCGTGTCGATGGGAAGTGGAAATCAGTCGTCCGCGACGTCTCCTTCGACATCAAGCCGCAGGAGACGGTCGCGGTGGTCGGCGAGTCGGGCTCCGGCAAGAGCGTGACCGCGATGTCGATCATGCGGCTGACGCCGCCGCTGTCGAGCCGGATCGAGGGCTCGATCAAGCTGGGCGGCAAGGAGCTGCTGACCTTGCCGATCGGCGAGATGCGCGACATCCGCGGCAACGATGTCGCGATGATCTTCCAGGAGCCGATGACCTCGCTGAACCCGGTGCTGACCATCGGCTTCCAGATCGCCGAGGCGCTGATCCTGCACCGCGGCTTGTCGCGCGCCGAGGCGGAAGCCGAGACGGTTCGCTTGTTGGAGAAGGTCCGCATCCCGGCCGCGAAATCGCGTTTCCACGAGTATCCGCACCGCTTCTCGGGCGGCATGCGCCAGCGCGTGATGATCGCGATGGCGCTCGCCTGCAAGCCGAAGCTCCTGATCGCCGACGAGCCGACGACGGCGCTCGATGTCACGATCCAGGCGCAGATCCTCGAGCTCATCAAGTCGCTGCAGAACGAGGAGGGCATGTCGGTCCTCTTCATCACGCACGACATGGGCGTCGTCGCCGAGATCGCCGACCGCACGGTGGTGATGTACAACGGCGACCCGGTCGAGACCGGCCCCACCGAGGACATCTTCGGACATCCGCGGATGCCCTATACCAAGGCGCTGCTCTCCGCCGTGCCGCGCCTCGGCTCGATGGAGGGCCATAAGCGGCCGATGCGCTTCCCGGTCGTCGACCGCAAGACCGGCGAGTCGGACGTGCCGACCGAGGTGCCCGACACGGTCAAGGAGGCGGAGCGGCCGGTGCTCGAGGTCGCGGGCCTGACCACGCGCTTCGACATCCGCTCGGGCCTGCTCGCCTCGGTCAAGGGCCGGGTGCATGCGGTGGAGAACGTCTCGTTCAGCCTGAAGGACGGCGAGACGCTGGCGCTGGTCGGCGAATCCGGCTGCGGCAAGTCCACGACAGGCCGCTCGGTGATGCGGCTGATCGAGCCGATCGCCGGCTCGGTGCTGCTCGACGGCGTCGAGGTGATGAAGCTCACGCAGACCGAGCTTCGCGAGCAGCGCAAGCGGATGCAGATGATCTTCCAGGATCCGTTCGCCTCGCTCAACCCGCGCATGAATGTCGGCACCGCGATCGCCGAGCCGCTGCTCATCAACAAGCTCGCGAGCCGGGCGCAGGCGCGCGAGAAGGTGGCCGAGCTGCTGACGCATGTCGGGCTCAGCCCCGACATGGCGAACCGTTTTCCGCATGAGTTCTCGGGCGGCCAGCGCCAGCGCATCTGCATCGCGCGCACGCTGGCGGTGGAGCCGCGGCTGATCGTCGCGGACGAGGCGGTGTCGGCGCTCGACGTCTCGGTGAAGGCGCAGGTCGTCAACCTGATGCTGGAATTGCAGGCGCGGATGGGCCTCGCCTATCTGTTCATCAGCCACGACATGGCGGTGGTGGAGCGGGTCAGCCACCGCGTCGCCGTGATGTATCTCGGCGAGATCGTCGAGATCGGCCCGCGCGCCGAAATCTTCCAGAATCCGCAGCATCCCTACACCAAGCGCCTGCTGGCCGCGGTGCCGATCGCCGACCCGGCGCGGCGCCTGCAGAAGCGGCCGGTATCGGCTGACGAGATCAAGAGCCCGGTGCGTCCGGCCGACTATGTCCCGCCGGTGCGCCAGTATCGCGAAGTCTCGCCCGGCCATGCCGTGATGATCTGGGGCGAGGAGTGGGAGAAGAAGGAGACTCCGGCCGTCGCCGCGTGACGCGAAGGGTCGCCATGTCGGCGGCCGCCGACGTCGCCCGTGACGCCGGGGCCTGCGGTCGGGTCATGGTCTGACCGGCAGGATCTTCCTGATCACGTCGCCGGAGACCATCCGCGCGCATCGGGCCTGGAAGCGCGCGATCGCGGCCGGGATCCCGGTCGTGATCGCGGGCCGCCGGCACCATCTCGCCGATGACTATCGAGGCGCTGCCGAGAGGCCGCCGTCCGGCGCTATGTTGGAACACCTATCTGCCGCAGCAGGAGCTGTTCCACGCCTTCCTGAAATGGGCCGACGCCATGGCATAGGCCGCGACGCGGCGCTGCGTCGCTCTTTGGCGCTCGCCCGGAGCGCGCGACGGCAGGCCGCGACTTCAACCGATGGGATGTTGCCGACAGCGCGATTGTCTCCGATCATGGATGACAATTCCATACGATTTTTGTCGACAATGCATGCCCGATAATGCCCAATTGTTTCGGAGATGGCGGGAAAACTGGCCTGATTAAAGGCTCCTGAAGAAAATATGAGCGCTCGGTGAGCTAAATTTCAGCATTTTTCCACTCGCGTTGTCGACAGAAGGAGAATACGATTTTGGAAGTTAACGGTCGACAATTCTACTTTGGACGCCGACCGGAGGTTGGATGCGGGACATGCCATGCGTGAAAACCATGCCATCCGCTATTTGGTCCGGCGGCTCGCCCTCGCGGCGATCACGCTGGTCGGTATCAGCATCATTTCGTTCTCTGCCGTAAATCTGCTTCCCGGAGACCCCGTCAGCAGCCGCTATCCGCAGGCCGGCGCCAGCGAGATCGCCGCGATGCGCGCCGATATGGGGCTCGACCGGCCGGTCTACGTGCAATATGTCCGCTATCTTACGGCGCTCGCGCGCGGCGATCTCGGTTGGTCGTACAACACCAATACGCCCGTGACGGAGGATCTGGCGCAGCGGCTTCCGGCCAGCCTGGAGCTGTCGATCGCGGGCCTCCTGCTGGCGATCGCGATGGGCGTGCCGCTCGGCATCGTCGCGGCGGTGCGGCACAACCGGGCCGCCGACCACCTCGCCCGCCTGTTCTCGATCGGCGCGCTGTCGGTGCCGGTGTTCTGGACCGGCCTCGTCGGCATCTACATTTTTTCCTACGGCCTGCGCTGGGCGCCCGCGCCGCTCGGCCGGCTGCCGCTGACCGTCACGGCGCCGCCGCAGGTGACCGGGTTCATCGTGATCGATTCCATCCTGGCGGGGAACGGCGCGGCATTCGTCGCGGCGCTGCAATCGCTCGCGCTGCCGGCGATCGCGCTCGGGCTTTCGCTCGTCGCGCCCATCGCCCGCATCATGCGCTCCGCGATGCTGGAGGCGCTGCAGGAGGACTATGTCCTGTTCGCGCGGGCAACCGGCGTGCCGGAGCGTGACGTCGTGCTCAAGGACGCGTTCCGCGGCGCGCTCGTCCCGGTGCTGACGATCGTCGGCTATCTCATGGGCTATCTCGTCGCCGGCAACGCGCTCGTCGAGACGGTGTTCTCCTGGCCGGGGATCGGCCGCTACGCCGTGCAGGCGATGCTGACCAGCGACATGGCGCCGATCAACGCCATCCTCCTCATCCTGGCGGTCGCGATCGCGCTGACCAATCTCGTCGTCGACCTTGCCTATGCGGTCGTCGATCCGCGCATCCGCCACGGCTTGCTGGGAGCCTGAGCGATGCGCGCGCTGCTCGCCACGCTGGCCCGGCCGGTCGCCTCGCTGCGCGGCGGCGACACGCTGGCGCGGGCCGGCCTCGCGATCGTGATCGTGCTGCTTCTCCTGGCGCTGGTGGGCGGCTTCCTCGCGCCCTTCGATCCGCTCCGCCCGGCCGGGGCGGTGCTCTCCCCGCCGTCGCGGCTCAATCCGTTCGGCACCGATATCTTCGGGCGCGACGTCCTGTCGCGCGTGCTGCACGCGTTTCGCCTCGACTTGGCGATCGCCGGCTCGGCGGTCCTGGCAGCGACGCTCATCGGGCTGATGCTCGGGGGCGGGGCGGGCTATCTCGGCGGCCGGGTCGACGACGTGTTCATGCGGCTCGTCGACATCGTGCAGTCCTTTCCCATGCTGATCCTGGCGATGGCGCTGGTCGCGCTGCTCGGCGTCGGTCTCGTCAATGTCGTGCTGGCGACCGCGATCGTGAACATCCCGGTCTTCGCGCGGCTGGCGCGGAGCCAGATCCTTGCCAAGCGCAGTCTCGACTATGTCGAGGCGGCGCGATGCTCGGGCGCCTCGCCGCTGCGGATCCTGGTCGTCCATCTGGCGCCGAACATTCTCGGGCCGGTGGTCGTGCAGGCGACGCTCAGCCTTGCCTGGGCGGTGCTCAACATCACGGCGCTGTCCTTCCTCGGCATCGGCATCAATCCGCCGACGCCGGAGCTCGGGCTGATGATCGCCGAGGGCGCGCGCCATCTGGTGTCGGGCGCCTGGTGGCTCAGCGTCTTTCCGGGGCTTGCGCTGGCGCTCACGGTCTTCGGCTTCAACCTGTTCGGCGATGCCCTTCAGGATCGCTTCGACCCGCGGCGGCGGGGCGTGTGATGGCGGCGCTGCTCGACATAGACCGCCTCGCGCTCGACCTGGCGGGCGCCACTGACGCGGCCCCGCTGGTGGAGGATTTCAGCCTGCGGCTGGAGCCCGGCGAGGTGGTCGGCCTCGTGGGCGAGACCGGCGCGGGCAAGAGCCTGTCGATGCGTGCCGCCGCCGGGCTCCTGCCGGCCGCCATCCGGAGCGTCGCCGGAACGGTTGGCTTTCGCGGAACGTCGGTCGAGGCGGCCGATACCAAGGGATTGCGGGCGCGGCTCGGTCACGGCATCTGCCTGCTGCTGCAGAATGGGCGCGGTGCTCTCAACCCCTTCCTGCGGGTGCAGGACCAGGTCAGCCGCATCCTCGGCTATCAGGGCGTGCCGCGCCGCGAGCGGGCGTCCCGGGCCGCGACGCTGCTGGAGGCGGTCGGCCTGCCGTCGGCCGAGTTCGGCGCGCGTTATCCGCATCAGCTTTCGGGCGGGCAGGCGCAGCGCGTCGCGATGGTGATCGCGCTCGCGACGAATCCGGCCCTGCTGATCGCCGACGAGCCGACCACCGCGCTGGACGTCACCACGGAGCGCGACGTGATCGGCCTGCTCGGGCGCCTCTGCGCCGAGCGCGCGCTCGGGCTGATCCTCATCACGCATAATCTCGGCCTCGTCGCGCGGATCTGCCGGCGCGTCGTCATCATGCATGCGGGCCATATCGTCGAGGCCGGACCGACTGCCGAGATTTTCGCCGCGCCGCGCCACCCCTACACGCGCGCCCTGATGGCCGCGGTTCCGGATCTGGAGACCGGCCGGCTGCCCTCGCCGCTCGAAGGCACCGTGCCGCTGCGCAGCGAGTTCGGCAGGGGCTGCCGGTTCCTCGCGCGTTGCCCCCTCGCTCAGCCACGCTGCCGCGCCGCCGTCCCGGCGCTGGAAGGCGAGGGCCGGCAGGTCCGCTGCTTCTTTCCGCTGACGGCCGCCGCGCGGCCGGGCGCCGCGCTGGCCGCGGTCTAGGAGGGGCGATGGCACCGATCCTTTCGGTCTCGGGATTGTCGCGGATCTTCGGCCGGCCCGACGGCAGCGGCCGGTTGTTGCCCGGTTGCCACGACATCGGCTTCGATCTCGCGGCCGGCGAGACGATCGGCATCGTCGGGGAGAGCGGTTCCGGCAAGACTACGCTCGGCCGCTGCATCGCGGGACTGGAGCGGCCCGATGCCGGCGAGATCCGCGTCGCCTCTATGTCGATCGCCGCGATGGACGCCGCCGCGCGCCGGCGCTTGCGCCGGACCGTCCAGATCGTCTTCCAGAACCCCGAGACGGCGCTCAACCCGCATATGACGGCCGGGCGGTTCGTCGCGGAGCCGCTGCGGAATTTCGGCCTCGTGTCGCGCGCCGGCGAGCGCGCCCGCCTCGCCGAGCTCGCCGGCATGGTGGGGCTGCGCACCGAGCATCTCGACCGTTACCCGCACCAGCTCTCGGGCGGGCAGAAGCAGCGCGTCGGGCTGATGCGGGCGCTCGCCTGCGAGCCCGAGATCGTCGTGCTCGACGAGCCGACATCGGCGCTCGACGTGTCGGTGCAGGCGCAGGTCCTGGTGATGCTGCGCGAGATCCAGGCGCGCACCGGCGTCGCCTTCCTGCTGATCTCGCATGACGTGGCGGTGATCCGCTCCGTCGCGCGCCGGGTGCTCGTCATGTATCTCGGGCGCGTGGTGGAATCGGGGCCGGTCGAGGCGGTGCTCGGCAGCCCGCGCCATCCCTATACGCGCGCCCTGATCGACGCGGTGCCGAGGCTTCGCGGCGAGCCGGCCGATCCGTTCCGCCTGTCGGGCGACATATCGCTGCGCGAGGTCGCGGCGGAAAGCTGCCCGCTGCGCCCGCGCTGTCCGCTTGCGTTCCAGCGCTGCACAACGCTGCCGCCGGCCTTCGAGCCGGCGCGCGGGCATGCGGTCCGCTGCTGGCGCAGCGATCCGGCTGCACCCGAGGAGGGCGCCGGCATGGCCCGTGACTTCTGTTCCGCCTGACACGAGAAGAGGGGACTCGCATGAAACGCGCGTGGAAAATGCCGTGGAGCGGCAAGACATTTACGAGCCTGGCTCGGCTACGGCCGATGACGAGACGCGGATTGCTGGCCGCGACGGCGCTGCTGTTCGCGTCGGCCTTCGTCGCGGATGGGCGGGCGCAATTCGCCGCGGGGCCGAAGACCCTGGTGGTCGCGGTGCCTGACGATCCCGAAGGGCTCGATCCGCTGCGCACCTATACGTTCGGCCGCGAAATCTCGGTCAACGTATACAGCCGCCTCGTCACCTCGAAGGTCGACCTCGAAAAGAAGAGCTACGCGCCCGACGCGCTTACCGGCGATCTCGCCGAATCCTGGGAGATCGCGCCGGATCGCAGCGCGATCACCTTCAAGATCCGCCAGAACGCGACCTTCGCGGACGGCACGCCCGTCACCGCCGAGGACGTGGTGTTCTCGTTCAAGCGGATGCTGGCGCTGCGCGGCTTCCAGAGCAATGCCGGCGGCGAGTTCGGCGAGGACCAGTACCAGCTCGTCGACAAATACACGGCCCGCATCGCCTTCGGCGCGCCGGGCTCGAAGACCGCGATGACGCGCTGGAGCCTCATGAACTGGTGGATGGGCATGTCGGCGATCGTCTCCAAGGCGCATGTCCAGGCTCATGCGACGGCGGACGACCCCTGGGCCGTCAAATACATGCAGCGCAATCCGCTCGGCAGCGGTCCCTACAAGGTGAAGAGCTGGGTACCGGGCGAGCAGATCACGCTCGAGGCGCGCGCCGACTATTGGGGCGCCGACAAGCCGCATTTCACGACCGTCCAGTACCGTATCGTGCCGGATAGCGAGACGCGTATGCTGCTGCTGCGCTCCGGCCAAGTGGACGTCGTCTACTATCCCTCGCCGCACCAGATGCGCGATCTCGCCAACGATCCCAACCTGCAGGTCGTCTCCGTGCCGGCCGCCCAGGAGGTCGTCGCCTTCCGCATGGCGACCGACAAGCCGCCCTTCGACGATCCGAA
>JBDHTH010000115.1:0-7502 GCA_039808545.1 Phreatobacteraceae bacterium
GCGGGCGGCGCGCGGGCGGCGGGCCGCGACCTCGGCGCCCTGGCGGTCGGCAAGCGCGCCGACATCGTCGTGCTCGACGCCGGCCATATCGACCTCGACGGCCGCGACGGCGATACCGTGATCGACGCCTATGTGTTCACGGCCGGCAAGGCGGCGATCGACCGCGTCATCGTCGGCGGCGTCACGGTGGTGCGCGACGGCGCGCACAAGGATCGCGAGACGGTGGCGGCGGGTTATCGCAAGGTGCTGAAGCGGATCCTCGCGCAATGACCGGAACGGCCGTCCCGCGCTATCTGGAGATCGAGCGGGCCCTCGAGAAGGCGATCTTGTCGGGCGAATGGCCGCCCGGCCACCGCGTGCCTTCCGAGCACGAGCTGGTCGAGCGCTTCGGCTGCTCGCGGATGACCGTCAACAAGGCGCTGACCAAGCTCGCCGATGCCGGGCTGGTGGAGCGCCGTCGCCGCGCCGGCACCGTGGTGGCGCGCGGCTCGGGCGCCGAGACGGTGCTCGAGATCCACGACATCAAGGCCGAGATCGAAGCCTCGGGACGGGCCTATCGCAACGAAAGGCTGTCGCGGGAGAAGCGGCGCGCCACGGCGTTGGACGCGGGCCGGCTCGGCGTCACGGTCGGCGCGCCCGTGCTGGCGCTCGCCTTCCGCCATTTCGCCGACGAGCGGCCCTTCGTGCTGGAGGAGCGCCTGATCAACCTCGCGAGCGTGCCGGAGGCCGAGCAGGAGGATTTCGCCGCGATGCCGCCGGGAAGCTGGCTGCTCGCCCGCGCGCCCTGGTCGCATGGCGAGCACATCATCTCGGCCGTGAATGCCGACGAGACCGTCGCGGAGCGGCTGGCGATCGCGCCGGGCAGCGCCTGCATGGTCATGGAGCGCCGCACCTGGCAGGAGGAGACGAGCATCACCTGGGCGATGCTCGTCTATCGCGGCGCCTCGCACCGCCTGATCGCCCGGTTTTCGCCGGGCGGCAGGCGTTAAATTCAGTAGCGGCCGCCGCGGCGGGCGTCGACGCTCCACGGGCCGGGGCCCGCGAAGGCGATATAGAGGAAGGCGAAGCAATAGAGGATCGCGGCATCGCCGCCGTTCAGCAGCGGATAGATGCTGCGCGGCGCATGCGCCAGCCAATACGCGAAAGCCATCTGGCCCGACAGGATGAAGGCGACCGGCCGGCTGAACAGCCCGAAGAACAGCAGCGCGCCGCCGACGATCTCGATCATGCCGGCCGTCCAGGGCAGCGTGCCGACCGCCGGCAGGCCGCTCTGGGGCGCCGCCGGCCAGCCGAGGATCTTCTGCGTGCCGTGCAGGAAGAAGATCGCCGAGGCGACCATGCGCAGGATGGACAGGATGCGCGGGGACCACGCGTTCAACGTCGACGTCATTCTGAAGTCTCCTCAATCAGACGTTCGAAAAATCGCCGCCGTGGCTATCAGGATATTGCGGCTACGCAAGAGAAAGGCGGCTGATATTGACTGGAATCGTTCTACGATGACAGGAAATTGAAGGCGGATATCGATCTGCGAAAGAAATGCTTGCGCTAATGCAAGAAGAGCGTCAGCCCTCGGCGCCTGCCCGCCCACCGCGGCGGATCGACCATTCCTCCGGCGCGTTGAGGAACGCCTCCACCTGGGTGAGCGTGTCGGTGGAGAAATAATTGCCGGTCTTGGCGACGTTCAGCACGTCCCACCAGGTCGCGAGATAGTGCAGCTTGAGGCCGATCGCGTCGAGATTGGGCTGCGCCGAGGCGAAGATCGAATAGAAGAAGATCGAGAAGGTGTGGTCGCAGCGCGCGCCCGCCTCGCGGATCGCGTTGACGAAGCCGATCTTGCTGCGCCCGTCGCTGGTCAGGTCCTCCACGAGGAGCACGCGGGCGCCTTCGGTCAAGTCGCCCTCGATCTGGGCGTTGCGGCCGAAGCCCTTCGGCTTCTTGCGCACATATTGCATCGGCAGCATCAGCCGGTCCGCGACCCAGGCCGCGTAGGGGATTCCCGCCGTCTCGCCGCCGATCACCGTGTCGATCGATTCGTAGCCGATCTCGCGCTGGATGACGGTGGCGGCGAAATCGAGCATCGCCTTCCTGAGGCGCGGGTAGGAGATGAGCTTGCGGACGTCGATATAGACCGGGCTTTTCCAGCCGGACGTAAAGGTGAAGGGCTGCTCGGGGCTGAACAGCACGGCCTTCACCTCGATCAGCATCTTCGCCGTCTCGCGCGCGATCAACTCCTTCTCGGGATTGGTGGCGGACGAGATCATGGCGCGGCTCCGGGGCAAGTGAGAGGTCAAAAAGCGCGCACTCCTAGCATCCCGGGAGCCGTGAGGCGATGCGCTTCTCGCGCTTTTCCTCAATACGTTGCCCGGCCCCCCGAAAGATCGAAGATTCCGCCGGTCGAGAAGGAGCAGTCGTCGGAGGAAAGGAACGCGACCATCGCGGCGATCTCCTCCACGGTCACGAAGCGCCCGGCCGGGATACGCGACGTGATCTCGGCCCGCCGCTCGGCCGTGATCTCGAGCGCCATGGCGGTTTCGGCCGCCGCCGGCGTGATCGCCGTGACGACGATGTCGTCGCGCGCCGTCTCCTTGGCGACCACCTTGGTGAGCGCGAGAAGCCCCGCCTTGGAGGACGAATAGGCGCTCGAAAGGCCTAAGCCCTCCTTGCCCTGGATGGAGGAGACATTGACGATCCGCCCGCGCGAAGGGGCGGGGGCCTGCGCGCGCATCCGCGCCACGACCGCACGGGTCGCGAGATAGGGGCCGACGAGGTTGACCTCCAGCACCTTGCGGAAGCGCGCCGGATCGCTCTCCCAGATCGGCGCCACGTCGCCGAGAATGCCGGCATTGTTGACGAGGATGTCGATGCGGCCACGCGCCGCGATCTCGGCGGTGGCGGCCTCGACCGCCTCCTCCTCGGTGATGTCGACCGCCATGGTCGTCACCCCCGGCCCGAGCGCCGCCGCGGCGGCGTCGAGCCCCGCCGCGTCGCGATCCCAGAGGACCACCGCGGCGCCGCTGTCGAGGAAGCGCCGCGCCACCGCGCGGCCGATCCCGCCGGCCCCGCCCGTGACGATCGCGACCTTGCGGTCGAGCGCGTAGCGATTGGCCGCCATCACGCCGCTCCCTTGTTGGCCGTGGCCTGGAGGCGGTAGAGGCCGCGATGCGGGCCTTCCGAAAGCCCCGCGGTCGCGGCGAGGGCGGCCGTGATCTTGTCGCAGCGCTGCGTGAAATCGGGCACGTCGCCCCAGCCCTCGACCATCAGCACCGCGCCCGGCACCCGGTTGGCCTGGCCGCGGGCCCGCTCCTCGGCGTTCTTGACGCCGCTCGCGGCGCGGTCGGCGATCAGCAGATGCGCTCCGGCCACGCCGTCCATGGCGCCGATCGTTGCGAGCAGGCCCGCCTTCATCGCGGCCTCATGCGCCGCCTCGGCGCCCTCCGCGATCTCGTAGCGCCAGGTCGCCATCAGCCCGCCGTCGCCGGCCCCCGCCGTTGCGGCGACGCGGCAGATCGAGCGGTGCACGTCGCGGAAATGCTTGACGGTGCGCACCGTCCAGGGGGTCGGGTTGTCGAGCCGCGCCTTGTAGTCCGGCCCCGCGACGACGCCCGTATCGGTCGCCTCGTAGAGGTTGAAGAAGCCGAGATCGGCGTCGAGCGCGACATAGCGCCGGCCGCGCAGGAAGCCCGGAATCGCGACGCGCTCCGGCATATGCTCGCCGCCATGCCAGGCATAGAAGTCCCGCAGCCCCTCGGGCGCGATGTCGTGCCAGATCGCGACCGCGCCGTCTCCCAACAATGCCATGGATCTCTCCGCCTTACCTTTTCCAGACGCGCCGCGCGGTCGATTGACATTCCCGCGCGCATTCAGTATTGGAACAATATTCCAATTTAGAATTCTGTTCAACCTGCACCGGATGCGCTCGTGACGGTCAACGCGGTGGATCGCTGTCTCGCCTTGCTGGAAGCCCTGGCCGATGCGGCCGAGGGGCTGCCGCTCGGCGTGCTCGCCGAGCGCATCGCCATGCCGAAAAGTGCCACGCACCGCCTGCTCGCGACGCTTCTGGCGCGCGGCTGGGTGACGCAGGATCCGGCGAGCCAGAATTACGGCCTGTCGCTGCGCCTGCCCGAGATCGCGTTCCGCAACCTCGATCGCCGGCATCTGCCGGATGTCGCGCAGACCGTGCTCGACCGCCTGGCGGCCGCGACGGGCGAATATTGCCGCCTGGCGCTCGTGGAGAACGGCGACCTCGTCTGGGTGGCGCGGGCGCAGGGGGCGACGCAGGGGCTGCGCTACGACCCCGCGATGGGCCGCGAGATCGTCCTGCACGCCACCGCCACCGGCAAGGCCTGGCTCGCCACGCTCTCGGACGACGATGCGCTGCGCGTCGCGCTCGCCAGGGGGCTCGGCCGCGCCGTCGCGGCCGGCCCGAACGCCGTCACGACCGCCGAGGACCTCCTCCGCCATCTGAAGGAAGGGCGCCGCCAGGGCTACGCGCTGGCGATCGAGGAGGGTGAGCTCGGCGCCGTCGCGCTCGCGATGGCGTTCCGCGCCGCGCCCGACGCCGACGCCCCGGTCGTCGGCACGCTCAGCGTCGCCGGCCCGCTGCTGCGCATGGGCGAGGCGCGCCGCGCCGAGATCCGCGCCGCGCTCGCCGCGGCGGTCGCCGAGATGGAGGCGCTGTGGGCGCTCCGCCGCCGGCAGATGAACAACCCGGTCGTCTCGACCAAGCCAGCCATGAGGGCCGCCGAATGAGCGTCGACAACACCGCCGGCGCGCCGCCGACCGAGTCCAAGCTGCTCGACTGGGCCGCCGCCGTCGCCTGGCCGCTGGCGAGCTTCACGGTGCTGCTGGCCGCCTGGGAGTTTCTGGTGCCGCTCGCCAAGATTCCCGAATACATCCTGCCGATCCCGAGCCAGTTCATGGCGCGGCTGTGGCTCGACAAGGCGCTGCTCCTCGAGCACACGCTCGTCACCGCCAAGGAGATCGTCCTCGGCTTCCTGATGGCGGCCATCGTCTCGGTGCCGCTCGGCTACCTGATCGTCCAGGTGAAGTTCCTCGAGAAGGCGGTCTATCCGGTCGTCGTGTTCTTCCAGCTCGTGCCGAAGATCGCGATCGCGCCGCTCTTCGTCGTCTGGTTCGGCTTCGGCCTGTTCCCGAAGGTGCTGCTGACCTTCCTGCTCTGCTTCTTCCCGACACTCGTCGCCTCGATGACGGGCTTCCGCGCCCTCGACGAGCGCGTGCTGTTCCTCACCCGCTCGATGGGCGCCAGCGCCTGGCAGACCTTCCGCTATGTCCGCGTGCCGGCGGCGCTCACCTACATCTTCTCCGGGCTGAAGGTTTCGGCCGTCTTCGCCGCCACCGGCGCGATCGTCGGCGAGTTCGTCGGCTCCAATGCCGGGCTCGGCTACATGCTGCTGCGCGGCACCAGCTTCCTCGACATGCCGCTGATCTTCGCCTGCCTCGTGGCGCTCAGCGTCGTCGGCATCCTGTTCAGCTATATCGTCGACGGGCTCGAGGTTCTGCTGATGCCCTGGCAGCGCAAAGCCTGAAACCAGAACCATAAACAACGATCCAACGGGAGGACGACATGCGACTGAGGACCTTTCTGACCGCCGCGATAGTGCTCGCGCTGAGCGCCGGCATTGCCGAGGCGCAGCAGGCCAAGCCCATGAAGCTGACGCTGAACTTCCTGGCGGCGGCGCCCAATGCCGGCTTCATCTACGCCAAGAAGCTCGGCCTCTACGCCAAGGCCGGCATCGACCTGACGATCGAGGAGGGCAAGGGCTCGGGCACGACCTCGCAGCTCGTCGCGACCGGCCAGACCGATGTCGGCTTCGCCGACGCGCCGGCCGCCATGCAACTCCGCACCAAGGGCGCGCCCGTGAAGATCGTCGCGCCGGTCCTCCAGACCAACGGCTTCGCGATCATCTCGCTGGAGGAGAAGGGCATCGCCTCGCCCGCCGACCTCGCGGGCAAGACCGTCGCGGTGCAGCCCGGCACCGCACAGACCATCCTGCTCGAGGCGATCCTCGCCTCCAACAAGATCGACAAGACCAAGGTCTCGATCGTCAACATCGATCCCGGCGCCTTCGTCGGCGCGGTGCTGGAGAAGAAGGTCGACGCCATCCTCGGCGGCGCCGATTTCCATTCGGTCCAGATGCGCGAGCGGGGCGCCAAGGTCCGCGACCTCTTCTACCGCGACATCGGCGTGCCGACCGTCGGCCTCTCGATCATCGCCCGCGATGACCGGATCGCGGCCGATCCGGCGCTGTTCAAGGCCTTCGTCGAGGCGAGCCTCCAGGGCTGGGACGCGGCGCGCAAGAACCCGGACGCTGCGGCCGACGCGGTCGTCGAGGCCTTCCCGGCCGTGAAGAAGTCGCAGGTGATGGCGCAGTTCGACGTCGTCAACAAGCTGCTCTGCGCGCCCGGCGCCACCAGCCTCGGCAAGGTGCCGGAGAAGAACTGGGCGACCACCTACGAGCTGCTGACCCAGTATCTCGGCCTGCCCAAGGACAAGCCGATCACCGACTACTACACGGCCGACCTCGTGCCCGCCAACGCGCCGGCCTGCCCGTGACGGCCACGCGTTCCCCGGGGAAGCGCGCCGCGTCCATCTCGGGACGCGGCGTCGTGAAGTCCTTCCCGACCAAGACCGGCGTGTTCACGGCGGTCGACGGCGTCACGGTCGACATCGCGAGCGGCGAGTTCGTCAGCCTCATCGGCCCCTCGGGCTGCGGCAAGTCGACCTTCATGCTGATCGCGGCGGGCTTGCAGCCGCTCAGCAAGGGCGAACTGCTGGTCGACGGCAAGGCGCTGACCAAGCCGCTGACCGATGTCGGGATCGTCTTCCAGGATCATCTGCTCCTGGAATTCCGCACCGCGCTCGACAACGTGCTGCTGCAGGCCGAGATCCGCGGCCTCGACCTCGCCAAGGCGAAGAAGCGCGCCATGGAGCTGTTCGAGAAGCTCAACATCGCGCATGCGGCCGACCGCTACCCCAAGCAGCTCTCGGGCGGCATGCGCCAGCGCGTCTCGATCGCCCGCGCGCTGATCCACGAGCCCTCCGTGCTGATGATGGACGAGCCCTTCGGGGCGCTCGACGCCATCACCCGCACCCAGATCCGCCACGACCTGGAGACGCTCTGGATGGAGAACGGCATGACGGTGCTGTTCATCACCCACAGCCTCGACGAGGCGATCGGCCTGTCGGACCGCGTGCTGGTGATGTCGCCGACGCCGGGCCGCGTCGTCGACGAGATCCGCATCGAGCTGCCGCGCCCGCGCCCCGCTCATCTCGGTGACTATCCGAGCTTCAACGCCTATGCGGACCGCATCCACGACGCCTTCCGCAAGTTCGGGATCATCAAGTATTAACGTCCGGGCCCTGCGAAGCTGCTGATCGGGTTGTAAAATTCAGCGCGCGGCCGGTTGCGGCGATTCGGGCGGACCGCTACGCTGCGATGGAGGCGGGGCTGTCCTCGCCTTCCAATCGTTGGAAGCGGCGC
>JBDHTH010000116.1:0-7477 GCA_039808545.1 Phreatobacteraceae bacterium
CTCGGCTGGAAGGAGTTCGAGATGGAGGTGGTCCGCGACAAGCGGGACAACTGCATCATCGTCTGCTCGATCGAGAATATCGATCCGATGGGCGTGCATACGGGCGATTCGATCACCATCGCGCCGGCGCTGACCCTCACGGATAAGGAATATCAGGTGATGCGCGACGCCTCCCTCGCGGTGCTGCGCGAGATCGGGGTGGAGACCGGCGGCTCGAACGTGCAGTTCGCGGTCAATCCGGAGAACGGCCGCCTCGTCGTCATCGAGATGAACCCGCGCGTCTCGCGCTCCTCGGCGCTGGCCTCGAAGGCGACGGGTTTCCCGATCGCCAAGGTCGCGGCCAAGCTCGCGGTCGGCTACACGCTCGACGAGATCGAGAACGACATCACGGGCGGGGCGACGCCGGCCTCCTTCGAGCCGACGATCGACTACATCGTCACCAAGATTCCCCGGTTCGCCTTCGAGAAGTTTCCGGGCGCCGATCCGGTGCTGACCACCTCGATGAAGTCGGTCGGCGAGGCGATGGCGATCGGCCGCACGTTCCAGGAATCGCTTCAGAAGGCGCTGCGCTCGCTCGAAACCGGCCTCACCGGCCTCGACGAGATCGGCATCGAGGGGCTCGGCAAGGGCGACGACAAGAATGCGATCCGCGCCGCGCTCGGCACGCCGACGCCGGACCGGCTGCTCTATGTCGCGCAGGCGATGCGCCTTGGCCTCACCGATGCCGAGATCCACAACGCCTGCAAGATCGATCCGTGGTTCCTGGAGCAGATCCGCGCGATCGTGACGACCGAGGCCGAGATCCGCCGCAAGGGGCTGCCGCGAAGCGCCGCCGTGTTCCGCCGCCTGAAGGCGCAGGGTTTCTCGGATGCGCGGCTCGCCGTCCTGACGGGCAAGAGCGAGGCCGAGGTGGCGCGCGCCCGCCGCGCGCTCGACGTGCGACCGGTCTACAAGCGCATCGACACCTGCGCGGCCGAGTTCGCCTCGCCGACCGCCTATATGTACTCGACCTATGCGCCGCTTTTCGCCGGGCAGCCGGCCGACGAGGCCGCGCCTTCGGACCGGAAGAAAGTCGTCATCCTCGGCGGCGGCCCGAACCGGATCGGGCAGGGGATCGAGTTCGACTATTGCTGCTGCCATGCGTGTTTCGCGCTCGCCGATGCGGGCTACGAGACGATCATGATCAACTGCAATCCCGAGACCGTCTCGACCGACTACGACACCTCGGACCGGCTCTATTTCGAGCCGCTGACCGCCGAGGACGTGATCGAGATCCTGGAGAACGAGAAGAAGAGCGGCACGCTGCACGGCGTGATCGTGCAGTTCGGCGGCCAGACGCCGCTGAAGCTCGCCAAGGCGCTGGAAGAGGCGAGGATCCCGATCCTCGGCACCGCGCCGGACGCGATCGACCTCGCGGAGGACCGCGACCGGTTCAAGCGCCTGCTCGACAAGCTCGGCCTCAAGCAGCCCGAGAACGGCATCGCCTACTCGGTCGAGCAGGGACGGCTGATCGCCGGCGAGCTCGGCTTCCCGCTGGTCGTGCGGCCCTCCTACGTGCTCGGCGGGCGTGCCATGCAGGTGATCCGCGACGAGAACGCGCTGTCCGACTACATGCTCGGCACCCTGCCGGAGCTGGTGCCGCCGGACGTGAAGGCGCGCTATCCGAACGACAAGACCGGGCAGATCAACACGGTGCTCGGCAAGAACCCGCTGCTGTTCGACCGCTACCTCTCGAACGCCATCGAGGTCGATGTCGACTGCCTCGCGGATGGCCGCGACACCTTCATCGCCGGCATCATGGAGCATATCGAGGAGGCGGGCATCCATTCGGGCGATTCGGCCTGCTCGCTGCCGACCCATTCGCTGCCCGAGGCGATCGTCGCCGAGCTCAAGGCGCAGACCGAGGCGCTGGCGCTGGCGCTCGAGGTCGGCGGGCTGATGAACGTGCAATACGCGATCAAGGACGGCGAGATCTACGTGCTGGAGGTCAATCCGCGCGCCTCGCGCACCGTGCCCTTCGTCGCCAAGGTGATCGGCAAGCCGATCGCCAAGATCGCGTCCCGCGTCATGGCGGGCGAGAGCCTGGCGAGCTTCGGCCTCACCGAGAAGAAGCTGTCGCATATCGCCGTGAAGGAAGCCGTGTTCCCCTTCGCGCGCTTTCCCGGCGTCGACACGCTGCTCGGCCCGGAGATGAAGTCGACCGGCGAGGTGATCGGCCTCGACCGCGATTTCGCGGTGGCCTTCGCCAAGTCGCAGCTCGGCGCCGGCTCGGCGCTGCCGCGGGCCGGCACGGCGTTCGTCTCGGTGCGCGACGCCGACAAGGCGCCGGTGCTGGAAGCCGTGAAGCTGCTCGCCGAGGCGGGGTTCAAGATCATCGCGACTTCGGGTACGCAGCGCTTCCTCGCCGAGAACGGGGTGCCGACGACCAAGATCAACAAGGTCATGGAAGGGCGCCCGCATATCGTCGACGCGATCAAGAACGGCGAGGTGCAGCTCGTGATCAACACGACCGAGGGCGCGACCGCGCTCGCCGATTCCCGCTCGCTGCGCCGCGCCGCCCTCTTGCAGAAAGTCCCGTACTACACCACCCTCTCGGGAGCGATCGCGGCGGCGCAGGGCATCAAGGCCTATGTGTCGGGCGATCTGAAGGTGCGTACCCTGCAGAGTTATTTCGACGCGAACGCGGCCTGACCAGCCTCCAAGAACCAACAGGTCGGTCGGCACCCCGTGGCGGGGTGGCGGCCCTTCTTTGTCACTCCGGACTTTATAGAGGAGTCCATGGAAAAGTTTCCGATGACCGCCGCGGGTTTCGCGGCACTCGAAACCGAGCTCAAGAACCGCCAGCAGGTGGAGCGCCCGCGCATCATCCAGGCGATCGCCGAGGCGCGCTCGCATGGCGACCTCTCGGAGAACGCCGAGTACCATGCCGCCAAGGAGCAGCAGAGCCTCAACGAGGGCCGCATCGCCGAGCTCGAGGACAAGGTCTCGCGCGCCGAGGTCATCGACGTTTCCAAGCTCTCGGGCGATGTCGTGAAGTTCGGCGCCACCGTGACGCTGATCGACGAGGACACCGAGGAGGAGAAGACCTGGCAGATCGTCGGCGACAGCGAGGCGGACGCCAAGAGCGGCCGCATCTCGATCTCCTCGCCGATGGCGCGGGCGCTGGTCGGCAAGAAGGTCGGCTCGAGCGTCGAGGTGCATACGCCGAAAGGCCCGAAAGGCTACGAGATCGCCAAGGTGCGCTGGGCGTAAGGGCGCTTTCCGCGTGAACCGGATCGAAGGGCGCCGCAATGGCGCCCTTTTCGTTTCGTCCTCTCGCGGCTTCCGTGGCGCCGCCCGGCGTCTTTGCGACCATGAGGCAAGCCGATGGCCCTGACGCTCTACCATTCCCTGATGTCGCGCTCCGGAACGGTGCGCTGGATGCTGGAGGAGATCGGTGCTCCCTATGAGCTGAAGCTGCTGAAACCCGGCGAAAGCCGCGCGCCGGCCTATCTCGCGATCAATCCGATGGGCAAGGTGCCGGCGATCGATCATGACGGCGTGATCGTCACCGAAACGGCCGCGATCCTGACCTATCTCGGCGACGCCTTCCCGGCGGCTGGCCTTGCGCCGGCGATCGGCGACGCGCGGCGCGGGCCCTATCTGAAATGGCTGTTCTTCTGCCCCGGCGTGCTGGAGCCGGCCGCGATGGACCGGGCCTTCCCGCGCAAGGAGGAGGCGCCGCGCAGCGCCGCCGGCTACGGCGATTTCGATACCGCTTACGATACGCTGGCGGCGGCGCTAAGGGCCGGGCCGTATCTCACCGGCGACACGTTCACGGCGGCCGACCTGCTCACCGCGGCGCTGCTGCGCTACTTCATGTATGTGAAGGCGGTGGCGCCTCGCCCCGAATTCACGGCTTTCGTGGAGCGGTGCAGCGGCCGGCCGGCCGCGCAGAGGGCCGCCGAGAAGGACCAGGCGCTGATGGCGGCGCAGGGATAGAATCGGTTCCTTCAAGCGCGCGGGGCGATTCAAGCCGGCAGGGTAATCGGAAGCGACGCCGCTCCGGCCGACCGCGCGCGCTGCTGGCGCGTGTTGTTTTTCGTGGAATGACGTTGCTTTTCGTGGCAGCGTTTCGGTGATCAGCGCCGCACCGGAAAGGCTCGCACATGAAAGTCGTCAGAACCGATCGCGAGTTGTCCTGTCCGGGCATCGATGCGGGGCTCCTGGCGCGCGGCGTGCGCCTGGTGACCTTGCCGGACGGGATCTCGGAGGCCGAGCTGATCCGGGAGGTGGCGGACGCCGACCTGCTGCTGATGTGCTACACGCCGATCACCGCGGCGGTGATCGATGCCGCGGAGCGCCTCAAGGGCATCGTGAAATACGGCGTCGGCATCGACGCGATCGATATTCCGGCCGCGATCCGGCGCGGGATTCCGGTCGTGAACGTGCCGGAATATGCCGAGGAAACGGTGGCGGAAGGCGCCTTCGCGCTGATGATCGCGCTCGCCAAGCGCCTGCCGGCGATCTCGGGCGCGGTGCAGCGCGAGGGCTGGGCCTGGCCGCAGGCGCGCTGGCTCGGGCAGGACATCGCCGGCAAGACCCTCGGCCTGGTCGGCTTCGGCAAGATCGGTCGCTCGATGGCGCGGATGGCCGGCAAGGGGTTCCGGGCGCGGGTGCTGGCCTATAATCCGAGCGTCGATGCGGCCGTCATGGCGGAGCATGGCGTCGAAAAGGTCGACGATCTCCGCGTCATGCTGGCGCAATGCGACTATGTCTCGATCCACGCGGTGCTGAACGCCGAGACGCGGCATCTGATCGGCGCGGCCGAGCTTGCCGCGATGAAGCCTTCGGCGATCCTGATCAACGTCTCGCGCGGCGCGATCATCGACGAGGCGGCGCTGGTGGAGGCGGTACTCGCCGGCCGGCTCGGCGGGGTCGGGCTCGACGTCTATTCGCGGGAGCCGCTGGCGCGCGCGGGCCATCCGCTGAGCCCGCTGTTCGGGCGGGACGACGTCATCCTCTTCCCTCATCTCACCTTCTTCACGGACGGGGCGATGCAGCGGCTGACCGACGACACGCTGGCGCGCTGCTTCGAGATCCTAGAGGGGCGGCCCGTCACGGTGCGCTCGCACGACCCGCGCCTGAGGGCGCAGAAGACGGGCGTGGTGTTCGGGTAGGGGGCTGAAAATGAGCTCGCCGATGCGGTTGAGACTTTGCCGTCGAGCTCCGTCGTCCTATGTATATCCCAATTGAATATCACGCTTGAGGCGAATGATGGCCAATTCGACCGTCTTCATCAGCAATCGCAGTCAGGCGGTTCGCCTTCCCAAGGCCGTCGCCTTTCCGGAAGACGTCCATAAGGTCGACATTCTCAAGATCGGCCACAGCCGGGTGATCGTGCCGCAAGGCAGGCGGTGGGACGATCTTTTTCTCAGCGGGCCGCGCCTGAGTGAGGACTTCCCGGGCGAACGCGCGCAGCCTGCGGCGGAGGAGCGCGAGTCCTTCTGATGCTCGCCTATATGCTCGACACAAATATCTGCATCCATGTAATGAAGACCTACCCCCCGGCCGTGCGCGAGAGGTTCAACGCGCTGGCCGAGCAACTCTGCATATCGAGCATCACGCTTGGGGAACTGCATTATGGCGCGGAGAAATCGGCCCGCCGCGCGGAGAATCTGACGGCGATAACGCATTTCGTCGCGCGGCTGGAAGTCTTGCCGTTCGCCGACAAGGCCGCGGCCCATTACGGCCAGCTTCACGCCGAGCTGGAGCGGGCGGGAACGCCGTGCGGGGCCCACGACATGCAGATCGGCGGCCATGCCCGCAGCGAGGGCTTGACCGTCGTGACCAACAACATGCGGGAGTTTGTCCGCATGCCGGGCCTGCGCGTCGAAAACTGGCTGTAAAGCTGTTTCGCGCCTGGCACCCGCCTCCGCCGGAGAGGTGAGGCGGCTTACGCCGCCTTCTCGCGCTTGGTCTTCATCAACTCGACGAAGCGGTCGAAGAGGTAGTGGCTGTCGCGCGGGCCGGGCGAGGCCTCGGGGTGGTACTGCACCGAGAAGACCGGCCTGTCCTTGAGGCGGATGCCGCAATTGGAGCCGTCGAACAGCGAGACATGGGTCTGCACGACATTGTCCGGCAGCGTCTCCGGATCAACCGCGAAGCCGTGATTCATCGAGGAGATCTCGACCTTGCCGGTCTCCAGGTCCTTCACCGGATGGTTGGCGCCGTGGTGGCCCTGATGCATCTTCATGGTCGTGCCGCCGACCGCGAGGCCGATCATCTGGTGGCCGAGGCAGATGCCGAAGGTCGGCACGCCCGACTTGATGACCTCCTTGATCACCGGCACGGCGTATTCGCCGGTCGCGGCCGGATCGCCGGGGCCGTTCGACAGGAAGACGCCGTCGGGCTTCAGGGCCGCGATCTCGTCATAGCTGGCGGTGGCGGGCAGCACGGTCACGTTGCAGCCGGCGCCGGTCAGCAGGCGCAGGATGTTGCGCTTGATGCCGTAGTCGATCGCGACGACGTTCCACTGGCCGCCGTCGCGGCGCCCGTAGCCCTCGTTCCAGGCCCAGGGCGTCTCGTCCCAGTCGTAGCGCTGGCTGGCCGTGACCATCGGCACGAGGTCCATGCCGACGAGGCCCGGCCATTCGGCGGCCTCGGCCTTCATCGCGGCGATGTCGAACTCGCCCGTCCGCGAATGGGCGATGACGGCGTTCGGCATGCCCTTCTCGCGGATCAAGGCGGTCAGCGCCCGCGTGTCGATGCCCGAAATGCCGCAGATGCCGCGCGCCTTCAGCCACTGGTCAAGGTCACGGGTGGCGCGGTAGTTGGCGGGCTCGGTGACGGCGGCGTGCAGGATGACGCCGCGGATCCCCGAGGAGGCCGCGAGGTTGACGGTCTCGACGTCTTCCTCGTTCGTCCCGACATTGCCGATATGCGGGAAGGTGAAGGTGATGATCTGGCCCGCATAGGAGGGATCGGTCAGGATCTCCTCGTAGCCGGTCATCGCCGTGTTGAAGCAGACCTCGCCCACGGCGGAGCCCTCGGCGCCGAGGCCGTAGCCTTCCAGGATCGTGCCGTCGGCCAGGACGAGCAGGGCGGTGGGCTTCGGCTCGGCCCAGACGGAGTCGTCGCGAACGGAATCGTCCGGCGCGACGGTATCGGGTTGTTTGCTGGTCATGAGCGGACTACATAGCCGCGAGCTTTTGAACCGTCAAAGGAAAGACGCAAGTGATCCGCGACCAAATCAACGACGCCCTCAAGGAGGCGATGAAGGCGAAGGATGCGCGTGCCGTCTCGACGCTGCGGCTCATCAACGCGGCCATCAAGAACGCCGATATCGAGGCGCGCGGCCAGGGCAAGCCGGCGCTCAGCGACGAGGACCTGCTGTCGCTCCTCCAGAAGATGATCAAGCAACGCCAGGAATCGGCCGATCTCTACGAAAAGGGCGGCCGCGCCGAGCTCGCGACGCAGGAGCGCGAGGAGATCGCCA
>JBDHTH010000117.1:0-7474 GCA_039808545.1 Phreatobacteraceae bacterium
CGACGACCGGATGATCTTCGAAAAAGACATTCAGTGGCATCTTCAACGCGTGCCGCAACTTGGTCAGCGTCTTCAGTGACGGATTGGCGATATCGCGTTCGATGCCGCTGAGCATGCCGACGGACACGCCGGACAATGCGGCCAGTTGCCGCAGGGAGAGCTTCGCGTCCTTCCTGAGGCGGCGGAGCGCACGGCCGATACGGGGGGCGCCGTGTGGCACGTGTTGCGCAATGTCCGCCGCCGTAACCGGCGCGATGGATGTGCCCGCAGCGTCGTTCATCGTTCCTCGTCCGGCATCCATGCGCGATGTCCCACTCTATCCAAGCCTGACACAGGCGAAATTCCAACCGAACTTCAGCCCAGCATCCGCCTGGCATAGGACCAAAGCGGGGCTGCCGCCAATGGCAGCGTAGCGCGAGGGAGAGGGGAAATCCGCATTGCAATTTCGTTCAAAATACTGAATCGTCTGTTCAACGCAGCCGTGCGTATCCTAACCGGGGGAAAAATCAATGAATGATCCGATCAGCACGACGCGTCGCTCGGTTTTGTTCGCTCTCGCCGCCGCCCCGGCTGCGCTGGCTTTGCCGCCCTTCGGCCGCAGCGAGGCCATGGCGGCAGGCTCCGTGCTGCGCGCGGCAATCACCGGCTATAGCCCGATGGGCACCCTCGATCCGGCCAAGGCCAGCATCATCGCAGAATTCCAGATCATCTGGGGGCTGTTCGAGACCCTGCTCGATTTCGACGAGAAGATGAACATCGTGCCGGGCCTGGCGGAATCCTACCGCACGCTCGACAGCGGCGACGTGGAGTTCAAGCTGCGCAAGGGCGTGAAGTTTCATGACGGCAGCGTCATGACCGCCGAGGACGTGGTGTTCAGCCTCTCGCGCCTGAAGGATCCGGCCGTCGCCTCGCCCTATGCGAGCAAGCTCGAGGCCGTGAAGGAGATCGTCGCCGTCGACGAGCATACCGTCCGGCTTGCGCTTTCGCAGCCTTTCGCGCCGTTGTTCACCTTCCTCACCAACACCCGAACGGGGACGCAGATCATCTCGAAGAAGGCGTTCGAGAAGGCCGGGGCGGAAGCTTTCGGGCGCAATCCCGTTGGAACCGGACCGTTCCGCCTCGTCGACTGGAAGCCCAATCAGAGCCTGACCTTCGAGGCGCACAAAGAATACCATCGCCAGGACTTCCCAAGGATGGCGACCGTTCGCGTGCCGCTGATCAAGGAGATCGCGAGCGGCGTGAATGCACTTCTCGGCAACGAGGTCGACATCATCAGCGAGGCGCCCTACGCCGATCTGGGACGGTTCAAGGACGGCAGGCAGGCGGTGATCCGGGCGACCTCCGGTCTCAACGCGCGTTTCGTCGCACTGAACAACAAGCGCGCTCCTTTCGACGACGTTCATTTCCGCCGTGCGCTGTCCATGGCCTTCGACCGGCAAACGATCATCGATGCTGCGCTGTTCGGCCAGGCGCAGGTCGCCCACGGCCCGATTCCCGGCGGCCTGACCTGGGCCTATGATCCGACGATCGGCGAAACCGCGAAGTTCGATCCGGACAAGGCGCGGGCTGAGCTTGCCAAGTCGAAATACGGCAAGGACGCCACGGCGAACGTCCTGACCTGGGGATCGGAGACCTGGCGGCGTTTCGCCGAGATCTTCGTCGCACAGGCCAACGACACGCTCGGCACCAAGCTCAAGCTGGAGGTCTCCGAGGCGAGCACCGTATCCGACCGCATCCGCAAGAAGCAGTTCGACGCGGCGGTGTGGGGCTGGAAAGGCTTCGTCGACCCGGACGAGTATCTCGATGCCTTCCGCACCGATGCCTGGCGCAACGACGTCAGCTACGCCAATCCCGAATACGACAAGGTCGCGACCGCCGCCCGCGTCGAGATGGACCAGAAGAAGCGGCGCGAGCTCTGCCTCGCGGCGGAGCGGATTCTCGAGCAGGATTGCCCGGTGCTGTTCAGCTATCACGAAAACGTCGCCACGCTGGTGCGTCCCAACGTGCAGGGGCTCGAGGTCACGCCCTTCGGCGGCTTCGGCGCCCAACTCGCGGCGGTGACCCTGAAATAGCGCAGAAGAAGACGCGGCGGTGAGGCGTTTCCTCTTCTATCTCGGCGGTCGGCTGCTGGGGGCGGCGATCACCCTCATCGCGGGGGTGAGCGTCATCGTGCTCGTCCTCAAGCTCGCGCCGGGCGATCCCGCGCTGACGGCCCTCGGCGAGGAGGCGACGCCTCAGGCGGTCGCCGCCTACCGCGCGCAGTATCATCTCGACAGGCCGATCTGGACGCAGACGCTCTACGCGCTGGGCGATCTCGCCCGCGGCAATCTGGGCAAATCCCTGACGGTGGCGCGCGATCTGCCGGTCGCAAGCCTGATCCTCGACCGGCTGCCCAATACCGCCTTCGTCGGCCTCTATGCGCTGGCTCTCGCGATCGCGATTTCGCTCGTCGTCGGCACCATCGCGACATTGAGGCGCGGGCGGCTGGAGGACACCGTCGTGACGTCGGCGGCGGTTCTCGGCATCTCGATGCCGGATTTCTGGCTGAGCTATCTGCTGATCCTCGCCCTCGCGCTGGGCCTCGGCCTGTTTCCGTCCTATGGCTTCGTGCCGCTCGGAGATTCCATCCCTCAGGCGTTCCTCTACGGCTCGCTGCCCGCGATGGCGATCGCGGCGCCGATGGCCGCCTCGTTTTCCCGCTTCCTGCGCGCCACGCTGCTCGAGACGGTCGGGCAGGACTATGTGGTCGCCGGCCGGGCGCTCGGCTTCAGCGAGCCGTTCCTGTTTGTGCATTTCGTCCTGCGCAACGCGCTGATCCCCTATGTAACCAAGGTTGGCATGCAGGTCTCCTACCTGCTTGGCGGAGTCGTCGTCGTCGAGCGCATCTTCGGCGTTCCGGGCGTCGGCTCGCTGATGGTCGACGGCTGCTTCGGCCGCGACTATCCGCTGGTCCAGGGCTGCGCGCTGACCTTCGTCGGCCTGGTTCTGGCCACCAACCTGTTCATCGACCTGGTCTGCGCCAGGCTCGACCCGAGACGGGCCTACTGAGCGCATGAATCTGCATGACATCTGGCGCCGGGCGCGCCGCAACTCCACCGCCTTGCTGGGCCTCGGCCTTTGGCTGGCCGTTGTCGCGATCGTGGTCTTCGGGCCGCTCGTCAGCCCCTACGATCCAACCAAGATGAACTTCCTGTCCGTCTTGAAGCCACCATCGCTCGCTCATCCGTTCGGCACCGATTCCTATGGACGCGATGTGCTGACCCGCGTGCTCTACGGCGCGCAGGTCTCGCTCTCGGTCTGCATCGCGGGCGTGGCGGCCGGGGCCGTCGGCGGCATCGGCTTCGGCATGGTGTCAGCCTATCTCGGGCGCGGCTACGACATGACGCTGATGCGGATCGCCGATCTGCTGTCGGCGTTTCCGAGCTTCGTCCTGGCGCTGCTGCTGATGTTCGCCCTCGGCCCGGGCGCCCTCAACATCATGGCGGCGATCGCCCTGTGCTATCTGCCGAGCTTCGCGCGGACGTCGCGGAACATGACGATGGCGGTGAAGGGGGAGCCCTTCGTCGAGGCCGCGCAGCTCATGGGGCAGCGGACGTCCCGCATCCTGATCATGGAGATCCTGCCGATCATCGCGGCGGCGCTCGTCGTCCAGGCCAGCACCGCGGCGGCCTTCGCGGTGATCCTCGAATCGGGCCTGTCGTTCCTCGGGCTCGGCATCCAGCCGCCGACACCGACGCTCGGCGGCATCATGTCGGACGGCAAGGACTATTTTCAGCGCGCGCCCTGGGTCCTGACCTTCACAGGGCTGTCGATCTGCATCGCGCTGCTCGGGCTGAACCTCATCGGCGACGGCATCCGCGATCTGATGGACCCGAAGCTGCGCAAGGTGGCCGACATATGAGCGCCGAGCCCAAGGCCGCACTCGACAAGCCAGTCCTCGACAAGCCCGTCCTCGAGGTGAGGAAGCTCCGCGTCGCCTTGCGTCAAGGCGGCGGCGATCTGCCGATCGTCGAGGGCGTCGACCTGGCTGTGCGCCGCGGCGAGGTCCTGGGCATACTCGGCGAGTCCGGCTCCGGCAAGACGGTGACGGGGTCCGCCGTGCTGCGCCTGACACCGGCCAGCATGCGCGTCAGCGCCGAAGGCATCTTTTTCGACGGCACACGCATCGACACGCTCGACGACGCCGCATTCCGCGATCTGCGCGGCAAGCGGCTCGCCATGATCTTCCAGAACCCGACCGCGTCCTTCAATCCCGCCAAGAGCATCGGCTGGCATTTCCGCTGGATGCTGAAGCGCTGCGGGATCGGCGGGCCGTGGCGGGAGAGAGCGCGCGAGCTCTTCGCCAAGGTCGGCATCAGCGAATCCCAGGCAATGCTCCGCCTCTACCCGCACCAGCTCAGCGGCGGCATGCTGCAGCGCGCCCTGATCGCGCTCGTGCTCGCCGGCGAGCCGGCAGTGATCATCGCCGACGAGCCGACCACCAATCTCGACAACATCGTCGAGCGTCAGGTGATCGCGCTGTTCGATACGCTGCGCCGGACCACATCCGCCGCCTTCATCTTCATCACGCACGACATCGGCATCGCCGCCACGCTCTGCGACCGCATTGCCGTGATGTATGCGGGCGAGATCGTCGAGGAGGGGCCGGCCGCGGCGCTGTTCTCGGCGCCGAAGCACCCTTACACGAAGGGGCTGTTCGCCACCGCCACGGCCTTGGAGCGGCGGGACGCGGTGCTCTCGGAGATCCCGGGCGAGTTGCCGGCGCTCGGCGCGCGGCCGGCCGGCTGCCTGTTCGAACCCCGCTGCACGCTTGCGAGGGCGCAATGCCGGCGCGCACGGCCCGCCATGAGCAGCCTTGTCGATGGATCGGGACAGCGCAGCGTGCGCTGCGTGCTGTACGCGTGATCCAGCCGATGCTTTCCCTCGAGGACGTGACGGTGACGTTCGAACCGGTCGGCGCCGTCGGCAGGAAGTGCCCGTTTCACGCCGTCGACGGCGTGAGCTTGACGCTCGACGACGGCGAGATTCTCGGTCTGGTGGGAGAATCGGGCTCCGGCAAGACCACGCTCGGCAGGTCGATCCTCGGCCTGGCGCCGGTCAGCGCGGGGCGCGTCGTCTATCGCGGCCGCGACATCACCGGCCTCTCCCACGCGGCGCTCGGCGAGACGCGGCGGGAACTGCAGATGGTGTTTCAGGATCCGCTCTCCTCCTTCAACCCGCGCCACAGCATCCGCCGGGCGCTGGCGACTCCGTTGCGCATCCATAAGCTGGTGCCGCCGGGCGAGATCGATGCCGCCATCGCCGATCTCCTGACGCAGGTCGGCCTGCCGGCCAGCTTCAAGGACGCGTTTCCGCACGAGATGTCCGGCGGCCAGCTGCAGCGCGTCGCGATCGCGCGGGCGCTGGCCCTGCAGCCCTCGATGATCGTGGCCGACGAGGCGGTCTCCAAGCTCGACGTGTCGGTGCGGGCGCAGATCCTCAACCTGCTGAAGGCGATTCACGCCAAGTCACGGATGGCAATGATCTTCATCACGCACGACCTGCATGTCGCCCGCTTCCTGTGCGACCGCATCGGCGTGATGTATTTCGGCAAGCTCGTCGAAATCGGACCCACGGAGGATATCTTCGCGACTCCGTGCCATCCCTATACCGAGGCCCTGCTGGGCACGATCGACAAGGGCCGCGCGGACGAGACCCGCCCCGCCCTGCGCCGGCCTGATCTCTCCTTCCCCGGCTGCCGCTATTACGAGCGCTGCGGTTTTCGCCGCGACGCCTGTCGCGAGGCGCATCCCGCCCTGGGGACGCACGCCCCGGGACACCAGGTCGCCTGCATCAGAGACACATTTCAGCCAGCTTGAAGGTTCCTGCCATGTCTGCCGACTTTGCCGAACTCGACCGGAAGAGCTTCGACGTCCTCGTCATCGGCGGCGGCGTGAACGGTTCGGCGACCGCCCAGGCCCTGGCGGCGGCCGGCTACACGACGATCCTGGTGGAAAAGGGCGACTATGCATCCGGCTCGTCGAGCCGGTCGAGCCGCCTGGTGCATTGCGGCCTGCGCTTCCTGGCGCCGGGCGGATCGATGCTGCGGCTCGCCGATCCGCGCCGGCTCTACAAGACGCTGTGGACGGTGCGCAACTCGATGCGGGCGCGGCGCGATCTCGTCGGCACGATCCCGGAGCGGCTGCGTCCTATCCGGATGATCTTCCCCCTGTACAGCGATGGGCCTTACAGCCCCTGGCAGATCGATGCGGCCTTCGGGATCCTGCGCGCCTTCGGCGGCAACGACGTGCCCCTCGACTATCAGCGCCTGCATGGCCGCGCCCTGCAGGGCGAGAAGCTTCCCTTCGTATCCTGGCTGCGCGATCCGGAGCGCCTCAAGGGGGCGGCGAGCTACACCGAATATCAGTTCGACTGGCCGGAACGCGTCGTCATGGACGTGGTGCTCGACGCGCAGCGCCTCGGGGCCAGCGTGCACAACTACACCGCCGTCCGCGCCCTAGTCCGCGACGGGAGCGGCTGGAAGGCGGAGTTGGTCAAGGGCGATCGGCACGTGACCATCGGCGCCAAGGTGGTGATCAACACGGCCGGAATCTGGATCGACAAGGTGAATGCGATGACCGGCGCACCGGTCAGGCGGCGCGTGCTCGGGACGAAGGGAGCGCATATCGTCGTCAAGCTGCCCGATCAGTGCCGCGGCTACGGCATCGCCACCATCAACCGGGCCAATGAGCCGCTCTACTGCATGCCCTGGCGCGACCTGCACTTCTTCGGGCCGACCGAGACCGTCTATGACGGCGATCTCGACGACATCCACGCCACGCGGGCCGATGTCGACTTCCTGCTCGAGGAGGTCAACCATCTCCTGCCCGGGCTCGGTGTCGCCCGCGATCAGATCCTGTTCACATGGGCCGGGGTGCGGCCGCTGACCTACAATCCCGCCATGCCGAAGGGCGAGCGGACCCGCACGGTGCACGACCTTGCCGAGGACGGCATGGAGGGCATGCTCGCGCTGACCAATGGCGGCCTGTCCAACCATCGCAATTCCGGCGCCGATCTGCTGGCGCGCGTCGCGGCGCGGATCAAGCCGAGCGGCAAGGCGGGCACACCGTCGCGCGCCGCGCGGCGCTTTCCAAGCGAGCAGAATTCGCCGCCGCTGCTCGACGACGACACCGAGATCAAGCTGTCCGATCTCGCTTATGCCGCCGAGCATGAGCAGGTGGAGACGTTGCGTGATCTGCTCGAGCGGCGCACCGGCGTCGTGTGGACGTCGTCCCGCGCCATCGATGTCGCACGCAAGGCGGCGGATGCGGTCGCGCCGGTGCTCGGCTGGGACGAGGAGCGCCGGGAGCGTGAGGTGAAGGAGTACATCGCGGAGGTCGAGCGGCTCTATCCGCGCGACCCCGCCACATGACGATGGATGAGGCGCATGACCACCCTGCTGCTGATCAGCCGCCCCGAGCGCGTTGACATCTGG
>JBDHTH010000118.1:0-7472 GCA_039808545.1 Phreatobacteraceae bacterium
GAGCGCTGGATGACGGCCGAGAACACCTTCCGCCCGCCCTGGTACCACCGCAACATCATGTCGGAGTTCATGGGGCTGATCTACGGCGTCTACGACGCCAAGCCCGAAGGCTTCTCGCCCGGCGCCGTCAGCCTGCACAATTGCATGCTGCCGCACGGCCCCGACACCACCGCCTTCGAGCATGCCAGCAATGTCGCGCTGAAGCCCGTCAAGCTGACCGGCACCATGGCGTTCATGTTCGAGACGCGCTTTCCGCAGCGGCTGACGAAATTCGCCTCGGAGCTGAAGACGCTCGACAAGAGCTATATCGACTGCTGGGCCGGGCTGAAGAAGCATTTCGACCCGAAGCGGCGCGCCCCGAAATAAAGCATGATCCCGAAAAGCGGGAACCGGCTTTCGGATAAGACAATGCTCGAACTCTAGCCGCTCAGAACTCCACCTCGAGCTCGTCCAGGTCGTCGGGCTCGGCCTGCGCGGCCGCCACCCATTCGGCCATCGGGCCCCAGGCGAAGATCGTCGCGACGTAGCGCTGCACGATCGCGTCGCTCATCACGTCATAGGTGCGAAAACGCGCGCAGACCGGCGCGAACATCGCATCCGCGACCGTCGGCGCCGGCCCGAACAGGAACGGCCCGCCGTAACGCGCATAGCAATTGCGCCAGATCGTGATGACCCGGTCGATATCGGGCTGCGCGCCGACGAAGATCGGGAACTTCTTGTGCTGCGCCTTCAGGTTCATCGGCAAGGTCGAGCGCAGGTTCTGGAACCCCGAATGCATCTCGCCCGAGATCGAGCGGCAATGCGCCCGCGCCGCCCGGTCGCTCGGCCAGAGTCCCGCCTCAGGATGGATTTCGGCGAGATACTCGGCGATCGCCAGCGTATCCCAGACCCGGTTTTCGCCATGGTCGAGCCGCGGCACCAGGATCGAGGGCGACAGCAGCAGCAATTCCTGCCGCACGCCCGGATCGTCGATGCTCAGCGAGGCTTCGGTGAAGGCGAGCCCCGCCATCCGGCAGAGCAGCCAGCCGCGCAACGACCAGGACGAATAGGTCTTGCTCGAGATCGTCAGCACCGCCGAGACCGCCTCGGGCTGCAGGGGCGGCGCCCCGCGCCCGATCGTCGAGACACCCGGCTTCGTCGCGGATTTCGTTGCGATAGCCATGATCCTCACCTCCGAGCGGAGGGGCCGCGCCCCGATGCAGGAAAGGATGATCCGCGATCGCCCAATCGCCGTGCAAGGCGCGATTTTAGGCAACGCCGGACGCCATGTCGGCGGCGCCCGGCTGATCGCATGGCGCCCGATTGAGCGGCGCGCTCAGCCCGTGAAGAAATAATAGGCGGCGAGGAACAGGCCGGTGGCGACCACGAAGCCGCGCACCACGTTTTGCGGCACGCGCTTGGCGAGCCACACGCCCGCATAGCCGCCGGCCGCCACCGCCGGGATCATCACCAGCGCCTGGGGCCAGGCGACGACGCCGCCCGACACGAAAATGCCGATCGCCACCGCCGCGATGACGATCGAGAGCAGATTCTTGATCGCGTTCAGCCGGTGGTAGTCGCCCGGCTGCGTCAGGCCGAGGGTGGCGAGCATCATCACCCCCATCCCGGCGCCGAAGAAGCCGCCATACACGGCGGTTGCGAACTGGATCAGCCCGCCGAGCGGCGATCCGGCGAGCGAGGCCGTGGCGCCCGGCTTCGGCGCCGGCTTCAGCCAGGGCCCGGCCGCGAACAGGGCCGTCGCGGCGATCAGCAGCCAGGGCACCATCTTGCGGAACGAGGGATTGTCGAGCGCCAGCAGGATCAGCGCGCCGCCGACCGCGCCGAGCGCCGAAAGCACCGCCAGCACCAGCATGCCGCGCCACATCCGCCTGATGTCGTCGAGATAGGCGAGCGCCGAGGTGATGTAGCCCGGAAGCTGCGTCACCGAGGAGGTCGCGTTCGCGACGATCGGCGGCATGCCGACGATGCTGAGCGCGCCGAAGGTCAGGAAGGTGCCCCCGCCCGCCACCGCATTCACGACGCCGGAGAGGAAGGCAGCCACCGAGAGCAGGACGATATCGAGGAGGGTCAAGGCGGACCACGAATAGGAGGAGGAACACCCCTATTACGGGCCGGAATACGCCGCGGCAAGGTACCGTTAGGGCCGCGTTAAGCGCGGGCCGAACAGCCGGCGCGCTTCAGCCGGCCGCTCGCCACGTCGAGCGCGGGCGCGGACGAAACGTCACGGCCCGGCGGAGCTGCGCCTGCCTGAGGAAATTGCGAGCTTCAAGCTTAAGCAAAGATGCCGTGGAGCCCCGTTTTTGCCGGCAACCGCGCCGCTGCGGCGGCAAGGCCCGATTGTGGCCAAATTTGACGGGTCTTTAGTCGAGCATGGTCATGCCGCCGAGCAACGGTCGCGTAACCGTCACAATTGCAAGGACGCGCAATCCATTTTGGTGATGATCAATAGAATTTATCTGAATATTCACAAATGCCAACCTCGACATCCCCACATGTATTTCTCCAGGAAACACGGAAAGAACACGGAGCTCTGCTGAATGCTGAAAATCCTGAGCCTCACCTTGGCACTTCTGCTGCCGTCCACCGTCCTCGCCGAGGAACGGACCTTCACGGTGAACGGGGGGCAGGTCAGCGCGCCCGTCGGCCTGCTGGTCCGTGTCAAGTCGGTTTCGGTCGGCGAGGACGCGACGACGGTGAGCCTGCTCGCGAGCTTCGACAGCCGTCAGACCAATTTCGTCAACATGAACGATTCGCAGAACGCCTATCTCGCCTGGGGCGATGCGCCCGATCAGCGGCTGTTTCTGCGGCAGGTCGGCGAGAACAAGTGGATGCGGATCGGCAACGGGCAGACCATGGAGGGGACGCTGGTGTTCCCCGGCGCGATCCCGCCCGGCACTGCCCGCCTCACCCTCGTCTTCAACCCCGGCAGGCCGGGAGACGACACCAGCGCGCCTGGCGTGACCATCCCGCTGGACCTCAAGCCGTGATCAGGGCCCTCGTCTTTGCCGCGGCGCTCCTCCCCGGCGCCGCTCACGCCTATACGGTGACGCTCGGCGCGCCGCCCCTGGGCGAGGCGCCGTCGCGCTTCGAGGAAAGGGCGTTCCCGGCATCGCGCTTTACGCCGAAGCCGCAGGAAAGCGAGGAGAAAGAGGTTCCGCAGACCTCCGTCTTCGAGCTGAAGCAACTGGACCCCGACACCCGCCGGAAGACCGAGAGCACGCTGCGCGACCTCGGGGCGCGGCAGGACGGCAAGCGCATCATCGTCAGCCTGCCAGCAGACGTGCTCTTCGATTTCGACAAGCATCATATCCGCGCCGATGCGCGCCCGGTGCTGGCGCGGCTGTCGGAAGTGCTCATCGCCCTGCCCGACGCGCCGGTCGCGATCATCGGCCACACCGATTCCAAGGGCAGCGACGCCTATAATGACCGCCTGTCCCGCCGCCGCGCCGAGCAGGTCCGGGACTGGCTGGCGCGCCTCGGCGTCGACGAGATGCGGGTCACGACCTCGGGCAAGGGCGAGAAGGCGTCCGTCGCCCCCAACACGCACCCCGACGGCAGCGACGACCCAGCCGGGCGGCAGAAGAACCGCCGGGTCGAATTCGTCATAGAATCAGGAGACTAGCATGGCGCTCACCGCCTGCCCCGAATGCGGCGGCAAGGTTTCGGACAAGGCCTTCGCCTGCCCGGCCTGCGGCTATCCGATCGCCGCGCCCAACATGGCTCCGGCCAAGCCCGGCAGCCCCTGGGCGGGCGTCGTCGGCGGCGTCGCCGGCACCTACATCTCGGCACAGGCCTTCGTGAGCATCATCGTCGGGACGGTGCTCATGCTGTGCTTCGCCGCGATCATGATCGCGCTGATCCTGAGGTGACACCGCGCGCGGCGGGCATGGCCGCCGCCTTCAGGCCGGCGGCGCGCCGAACCCCGCCCGCTTCAGGCGGACCACGGCGATATCCAGCGCGGAGAGGAAGGCGGAGCGGTCGCGCGGCGAGAACGGCTTCGGCCCGGTCGTGACCGCGCCGGCCGAGCGCAGGCTGTCCATCAGATCGCGCGTCGCGAGCTGCATGCCGATGGAATCGGGCGTGAACGGCCGGCCGTTCGGCGCCAGCACGCTCGCCCCAGCCTTCACGGCCCGCGCCGCGAGCGGCACGTCGGCGGTTACGACCACGATGCCGGGCCGGGCGCGCTCGGCGATCCAGTCGTCGGCCGCGTCCGGGCCGGCCGGCACCAGCACGCGCTCGATCCAGGCCTCGCGCGGGACGTTGATGAAGGCGTTCGCCACCACCTTCACGGCAAGCCCGTGCCGGCCCGCCACCTTGTAGACCTCGTCCTTCACCGGACAGGCATCCGCATCGACATGGATCTCGATCATTCTCGTCATGACTCTTTTTCGCACGGCGGCCGCGGCGCCGCTATGATCGCCGCAATGAAAACGTCCGGGAGGATGGAAATGCAGCGTTTCGCCGCCGGCCCGCTGACCGATTTCGTGCGCGAGATTTTCGAGCGCGTCGGCTGCCATGCCGAGGAGGCCGGCCGCGTCGCCGCCTATCTCGTCGAATCCAACCTCGCGGGCCATGACAGCCACGGCGTCATCCGCGTCCCCTTCTACGTGCAGCAGGTCCGCGACGGGCTGATCGTGCCGAACCAGGAGATCACGGTGCCGGTCGACACGCCGGTGCTCGCCGTGGTCGATGCGAACTACGCCTTCGGCCAGAGCGCCGGGCCGAAGGCGGTCCGGCTCGGCATCGAGAAATGCAAGGCGATGGGCCTTTCGGCCGTGGCGCTGCGCAATTCCGGCCATATCGGCCGGATCGGCGACTGGTCGGAGGCGGCAGCGGCCGAAGGCCTCGTCTCGGTGCATTTCGTCAACGCCTCGGGCAGCCTGCTGGTCGCGCCCTTCGGCGGCGTCGAGCGGCGCTTCTCCACCGCCCCCTATTCGATCGGCGTGCCGCGCCCCGGCCTGCCGCCGCTGATCCTCGACATGGCGACGTCGACGGTTGCGGAAGGCAAGGTTCTCGTTGCGAGCCGCGGCGGCAAGAAGTTGCCGGAGGGCTCGCTGATCAGCGCCGAGGGCGAGCTCGGCATCGACCCCGTCTGGATCTATGGCGCCCACACGCCGGACGGCCCGCGCAATCATCGGCTCGGCACCGGCGCGATCCGCGCCTTCGGCGAGCACAAGGGCTCGGGCCTCGCCTTCATGTGCGAATTGCTCGGCGGCGCGCTGACCGGCAACAAGGCGACGCAGCCGAACAAGCGCTTCGCCAACGGCATGCTGTCCTTCTACATCGACCCGCAGCGGATCGACCCGGAAGGCCTGTTCGACCCGGAGGTCGCCCGCTACACCGCCTATGTGAAGAGCGCCCGCCCGATCGATCCGGACGCCCCCGTGCTGGTGCCGGGCGAGCCCGAACAGGCCTCGCGCGCCGAGCGCCGTGCCGGCGGCATTCCGCTCTCCGACGACACCTGGGCGGCGATCCGCGGCGCCGCGACCTCGCTCGGCATCGCCGAGGCCGGGATTCCAAGAGCGTTGTAGGCGGGGGACGGAAAAGCGCGCGGCCGGTTATTTCTTCACATACACGCCGTTGCGCAGCCGCATCGTGACGCCGTTCAGCTTCAGGTCGCGCCAGCCGGCGGTCGTGGTGTTGGCGACCTCCAGCCGCCGCCCGACGAGATCGCCGAGGCTGCGCGCCGTCTCACCCGTCAGGTCGAGCACATAGGCGGTGCAGCCGATATCGACGACGCACAGATTGGGATGGTTGACGATGACCAGCGCCTCCGGCGTGCCGTCGCGATTGAGGTCGACGAGGTTGATCGAGATCTTGGCTTCCTGATCGTTCGTCGCCTTCGCCTGCTCGATCTCGACCGCCAGAAACGCCATGACCTTGGCGCGCAGCGCATCGTCGCCGGTCAGCGGCGGCGGCGGAGCGATCGGCGGGGGCGCCGGCGGCAGCCCGGCCGGCGTCGGCGGCGGAACCGGCGGCGAGGACGGCGTCCGCGGCGCCTCTTCCGGAACATCCGGCGGGCGCATCGTCTCCTCCGAGCCGCTCCGCGCATTCAGGGGGCTCGGCTGCGCGATCGCCGGCCCCGCGATGGCGAGGCCGATCGCCAGGCTGGCCGCTATCAGGAAATGCATGGACGTCATAGCCGCGGCCTACCCGTGAATATGCGTTCGAGAAAGCGCCTTGTGCGATGACAATGCGGCGCCAATCGGACCACAGCGCTCCCTGTAGCGCGCCCCGCCCCGCCCCTCAACCGCCGGACGGTCACGAATCCGCGCTCAGAACCTGCTCCCTTCAAGCGGAAGGAAGCGATCATTGTCCCGCCTTTCGATCGGTTCGATCAACAGGCCGCGCGATCTAGCCTTCGGCGCTGGCGGCGTCGAGCTGCTCTCGGTCGTCCGGATCGAGCGAGATCCGCGCCGAGGCGATCAGGCTCTCGACCTGCGCCAGCGAGGTCGCGCTGGCGATCGGCGCCGTCACGCCGGCCCGCGCGATCAACCAGGCGAGCGCGATCTCGGCCGGCTTGGCGCCGTGGCGCGCCGCGACGTCGTCGAGCGCCTGAAGGATGCGAAAGCCGCGCGGGTTGAGATATTTGTCGACCCCGCCGCGCGCCGCCCGCACGCTGCCCTGCGTATCCTCCGCCTTGCGGTACTTGCCGGACAGGAACCCCTTGGCGAGGCTGAAATAGGTGATGACGCCGATATCCTCGGCCATGCACATGTCGCGCAAGGGCCCGTCATAGGATTTGCGGTCATAGAGATTGTATTCCGGCTGCAGCACGTCGTAGCGCGGCAGGCCGGCCGTCTTGGCGGCGGCGATCGAGTCCGCGAGCTGCGCCGCGTCGAGATTGGAGGCGCCGATCGCCCGCACCTTGCCGGTATCGATCAGCGCCGCGAAGGCCGCGAGCGTCGTCTCGTAGGGCGTTTCCGGGTCGGGCTTGTGCGCCAGATAGAGATCGATGACGTCGGTCTGCAGCCGCGCCAGCGAGGCCTCGGCGGCCTTCGCCACATTCGCGGCGCCGAGGCCGCCGAACCAGCCGCATTTGGTGATGATGACGAGCTTGTCGCGATTGCCGCGCGCCTTCATCCACTCGCCGATGATCGTCTCCGATTCCCCGCCCTTGTTGCCCGGATGCCAGGCCGAATAGGAATCGGCCGTGTCGATAGCGTTGAAGCCGGCCTCGACGAACCGGTCGAGCAGGTCGAAGGAGGTCGCCTTATCGGCCGTCCAGCCGAACACGTTGCCGCCGAACACCAGCGGCATGATGCGGAGCGCCGTCCGCCCGAGGGGCCTGTTCTGCATGGGAAGTCCTCAAAGCCTGTTGAAGGCGCAGGTTAGGCAGGCGGCGCCGCGATGGCCAGCGCCGCCGCCGTGGGCCATGCCCGTCGCGGACGCATGTCCCGCCGCCTCGATTGATCGCGGCCGGCCGATATGCCATCAACGGCCCCTGGCGCGCCGGATGGCCCGCCGCGATC
>JBDHTH010000119.1:0-7471 GCA_039808545.1 Phreatobacteraceae bacterium
ATTGCTGATTCAAAAAGAGAATTCGTACGTTAGCCGGGATCCTACAGGCTCGGCGCGCGGTACTGCTCGGTTTCGTGGCCGAAGGCGGCCCAGAGGCGGCCGAGCGCTACGGCGAGCGGATGCAGCGCCGCGGCGCCCTGGCGGCGGGCGATGAGGCGGAGGCCGCGCGGCAGCGCCAGCGGCAGGATCGCGAGACTCTTCGCCGTCACCTTCAGGCGGCCGGCCAGTCCCCGCGCGTGCTTGCGCTCGATGTCGTAGTTGATCGCGCCGACGCGCAAGCCCCGCTTCCAGAGCCAGCGCAGCCTGGTGCGCTCCTCGGGCACGGTTTCGGTGACGACCGCCTCGGCGGCCCAGTGGAAGCGCAGGCCGGCGCGGCGCACGCGATCGAAGAAATCCGTGTCGCCGCCGCCGAGGAAATTGTAGCGCAGGTCGAAATCGGGGCTCGCCAGCGTCTCGAAGACGCGGCGGGTGATCAGGCAGTTGCCGCTGCCATAGATCATCGGCACCGGGCCGCTCGTCTCATAGGCCGGATAGAAGGCCGGGTGGCGCGCCAGTGCCGGCGGTGCGCCGGCCGGGAGCTTCGGAAAGACCGGGCCGCCGACGATGTCGGCGCAGGTCGCCTCGGCCGCAGCCACCATCGCGGCGAGCCAGCCGGGCGAGGCGATCTCATCGTCGTCGACCATCAAGAAATAGCGCGCCGCCGAAAAGACGCTGCGTGCCGTCCGGAACGCCGTGTTGATCGCCTGGCAATTGCCGGGCTGCTCGGCAAGCACGCACAGTCCGAGGAGACGGTCCGTGAAATAACGCGCCGCAACGGTCGCGCCGGCGCGGTCGGCGGCATCGTTCTCGGCGATCACCACCGCGAAAGGACGCCGAAAGTCCTGGACGAGGAGGGAATCGAGCGTCGCGGCGAGCTCGCGCGGCCGGCGAAACGTCGGGATGCATATCACCGTCTCGATCCGTGCCGGATCAATACCCGGCGAGGCTGCCAGGACGGCATGTGGCGTGTCCCGGAACGGGTCGGAATCCGACCGGCCGTCTGTGTCGCCTCGGGACAGAAGCATCTCAATCATCGTCAATTCCGGTTCTGTGCCGCCAGCGGAGCATCATTCGTGCCGGGCAATGCCAGAGGCGCATGGCGAGCGCCCGGCATAGCTTCCTTGACTCTACGGAAACCGCACCGCGGAGCCCGGCGACCGTCGCGGCCGGCTTGGCACGCGGCCTGCTATGCCGAAGCCGCTATGGAAATTCGACGCAACCCTGTCCCAAAAGGCGACGCCGTGGTCATTCCGCGGCCGGTGCCGTCCTGGCTCGGCGACGCGACCCGCGCGCGGCTGCGCACGATCGCGGAGAACTACCTGCAGGTCCTGCTCGGCTCGTTCGGGCGGCTCGGGCTGCAGGCCGTCTACTTCTTCGTGCTCGCCAACGCCCTCAGCATTCACGATATGGGCGTCTTCGCCTCGGCGGCGGCGGCCGGCATCATGATGAGCTGCTTCTCCGGCTTCGGCTTCTCGGGCTTCGCGTTCCGTGCCGCCGCCGGCAACCGGCCGCTGCTCGGCCGCTACATGGCGCTGTTCTATGGCGGCTGGGCGATGGGGATTCCGCTCGGCCTGATCGTCGCGCTGCCGATTTACTACACGGTCTTCGCGAACTCGATCCCGCTGCTGCCGTTCCTGGCGATCATTCTCGTGGAGACGGCCGTCTGGCGCATCATCGAGGTGGTCCACCAGGTCAATAACGGTCTCGGCCGCTACAAGGACGCCTCGCTGGCGATCATGCTGGCGACGGCGGCGCGCGCGCTCGGCGCTCTGGCGTTCGCGTTCACGGGCGGCGGCGACGAGGTGCGCTGGGCCTATATCTATCTCACCGCGAACACGATCGCGATGCTGCTGGTCTACGGGCTCTACCGGCCGCGCGTGCGGCTCGTCTGGCGCATGCGGCTGTTCAAGGCGCGGCTCAAGGACAGCATCCTCTTCGCGCTCTCGACCTTCACGCTCAACGCGCAGAGCGAGATCGACAAGGTGCTGATGCTGTGGCTCGCCGACGAGCGGGCGGCCGGCATCTATGCGATCTCGACGCGGCTGCTCGACTTCACGACAGTGCCGTTCCGCACCTTCTACGTCCTCTACTCGCGCAAGCTGATCGGCGAGGGCAAGGTCATCAACCTGCTGCGGCGCGGCCTCAGGGTCGAGACCGTCATCGCCGTGATGGCGACGCTGGCGGTCATCGGGCTCGTCGTCGTCATGTGGTGGTGGCCGATGATCCTCGGCCGCAACGTCGGCACCGCGATGCAGATGTTCGCGATGATGCTGCTGGTGCCGGCCTTCAAGAACCTGCTCGAATTCCATTCCGAGCTGTTCTTCGCCTATCAGCGGATGGCCGAGCGGGCCCTGCTCTCGACCGCCCTGATGATCCTGAAGGCCGCCGGCCTCGTTGCCATTCTGGTCGTGGCCGCGTCGCCCGCCCAGATCGGCCTTTGGATGAACCTGCTCTACGCGTGCCTCTACGTCGTGTCGGCGCTCACCGTCTATCGGGTGGTCGCCTCGGGGAGAACAGTATGAAAATGGCAGCGACGATACCGGGCTATAAGGTCAAGCCCATGAAGAAGATCACGGCCACCGGCGATGACGATCTCCCGGAGGGCGAGGCCAAGGCCTCGGTCGCCCAAGTCAACGCATTGCTCGCCGAGCACCTGCCGGCGGGGGATCTCGCCATCTACGAAGCGGGCGGGGGATCGACCTCGTTCCTCGTGCCGGCGCTGCTGGAGCGCGCCCATATCACGGTGCTCGATATCGACAAGGATCAGCTCGCCAACAACGCTTACGCGGACGAGAAGATCCTCGGCGACCTGCAGACGCACCGTTTCCCCGCGCCGCGCTTCGACCTCGTGGTCTGCTACAACGTGATCGAGCATCTCGACGACGTGCGCGCGGCGCTCGGCAACATGTTCGCGGCGCTGAAGCCCGGCGGGCTGCTGCTGATCGGCGCGCCGCATCCGAACTCGCTTTCGGGCGTGATCACGCGTCTCAGCCCGCACTGGTTCCATGTCTGGTACTACCGCCGCGTGCTCGGCCGCGCGGATGCCGGAAAGCCGGGGCAGGCGCCGTTCCGCACCGTCTTCCACCCGCTCGTCGCGCCGCGCCGGCTGCTGAAATTCGCAGCCGAAAGCGGCTTCGACATCCTCTATGCGCGCAAATACGAGAGCCCGCGCTATCCGGAAATGCGCGCCGCCCACCCGCGCCTGGCACGGGCCATCGATGCCGCCGCGGGCCTGTTGAACACCCTGCTGCTGCGGCGCCGGAACGTGCGGCATGGCGACTACCACCTCATCCTGAGGAAACGGTGATGCTCGCGAAGCGGCTCAAGCTGGCGGGCGCCCCGACATTCGACTGGGCGCATCTGCGCAAGGCGCTGACCTTCCGCCTGGCGCGCCATCTCAACGGCGCGCCGTTCCGGATGCGCAACGCCGCTCCGATGGTCACGTTCACGTTCGACGACGTGCCCGAGACGGCGCTGACGAACGGCGCCGCCATGCTCGAGGCGGAAGGCTGGCGCGGGACCTTCTACCTCAATGCCGGGCTGCTCGGGACGCGCACGCCCGACTGGCGGCTTATCGGGCCGGAAGGCGTGAAGGCGCTGGCGCTGCGCGGCCACGAAATCGGCTGCCATACGTTCTCGCATCCGCGCACCGACCTCATCGAGCCCGCGGTCCTGAAGGACGAGATCGCGCGCAATGCGGCCACGCTTCAGGCGCTGGTTCCGCGTCTCGCGATCGAGAACTTCGCCTATCCGTTCGGTGTCGGAACCAATGGATCGAAACGCTTGCTCAAGGCGCGCTTCCGCTCCAGCCGCGGCATCAACGCCGGCGTCAACAGCGGCAAGGTGGATCTGCAATATCTGAAGGCGATGCCGCTGATCGACAGCCTGACGACGCCGGCGGCCGTCGACGCGATCCTCGACGAGACGGTGGCGAGCAACGGCTGGGTGATCTTCTACACCCATGACGTCGTCGAGCGGCCGAGCGCCTTCGGCAGCTCGATCGAGCTTTTCGCGCATGCGCTGCGGGCGCTGGCGGCGCGCGGGCTTCGCGCCATGACCGTCGCGGATGCCTTGACGGCGGCGGGCGTTCCGGGAGGCGCGGCCCCACGCGCGTCATAACGGCGGGATAACCTTTTGCGCGCACAATGAGAAAAGGGTCGAAACAGCCGCCCGGCGGGTGTTGCCGGTAGAAGAGCCAAGCGTTGGACGGAGTAGCGCCATGCTGATCTATGACGAACCGGGGAAAGGCGGGGACCAACCCCGACCCGGCTCGCGACCTGCGCCGGGCGACGCCTACGGTCTCAGCGTGCGCGACATGATGTCGCAGCTCTGGCGGCGGCGCTGGCTGATCCTCGCGGCGGGTTTCGTCTTCGCGGCGCTCGGCGTGACGCTCGGGCGGCTGGTGCCGCCGCGCTTCGTCGCCTCGGCTCAGCTCCTGATCGACCCGCGAGAATTGCAGATCGTTTCGAGCAATCTGACGCCGGTGACGCAGGATTCCACCGCCTTCACGGCGATCGTCGAAAGCAAGAGCCGCATCATGACGGCGCAGACGACGCTGAAGCGCGTCGTCGAGAAGCTCAAGCTCGACACCGACCCGGAGTTCGGCGGCCAGGGCACGGGCGTCGTCGCCGATCTCCTGCAGGCGCTCGGCATGCGCGAGGACAAGCCGTCACGCGCGGGCGGCGACCAGCAGGCTGCGATCGAGGCGCTCGACCGGCGCATCACGGTCCGGCGCGCCGATCGCACCTTCATCGTGGACGTGCTCGTCACCGCCGCGACGGCTGAGAAATCCGCCGTGATCGCCAATGCGCTGGTCGACGCCTTCCTGGCCGAGGAGGCGGCGGCGCGGGCCGACGCCGCCCGCCGCGCCAGCGATGCCCTGTCGAGCCGGCTCGGCGAATTGCGCGAGCGGCTGCGGGTCGCCGAGGACCGCGTCCAGATCTACAAGCAGCAGAAGAACATCATCGGCACGCGCGACGTGCTCTCCAGCGACCAGCAGCTCTCCGAGCTGACGCAGCAGCTCGGGCTGGCGCGCACGCGGCTCGCCGAGGTCCGGGCGCGCTACGAGCAGATCCAGGCCTCGCGCGGCAGCGCCGCAGATGGCGCCATCGCGGAGGCGCTGAACTCGCCGACCATGGCGACGCTGCGCGGCCAGCTCGCGGATCTGAAACGGCGCGAGGCGGATCTGCGCAACCAGCTCGGGCCGCGCCATCCGACGCTGCAATCGGCCGCCGAGCAGTCGCGCGAGGTGCAGAGGCTCATCCAGGCCGAGATCGCGCGCGTCGTGGCGCTCGCCAAGAACGAGCTGGAAACGGCCGTGCGCAACGAGGCGGCGCTGACGGCCCGCTTCAACCAGCTCCAGCGGCGGACGGTGGAAAGCGAGCAGGCCTCGGTCGAGCTGCGCGAGCTCGAACGCGACGTCGAGGTCAATCGCGGCCTCTACGAGGCGTTCCTGCGGCGGGCTCGCGAGACCTCCGAGCAGGAGCGGCTCGATACCGGCAATACGCGCGTCCTCAGCGTCGCCTCGCCGCCGCGTTTCCGCAGCTTCCCCCCGCGCGGCATCCTGCTGGCGATCGCCGGCTTCATCGTCGGCTTCGGGCTCGGCTCGGCGCTGGCGCTGCTCGCCGAATGGCTGCGCAGCGGTCCGGTCGACCCGCCGGGGAGCACCTTGCGCGAGGGTCCGAAGCGGCGCGAGGAGCCGCAGCCCAAGGCCCAGCCGCGCCCGAAGGCGGCGTGAGATGAGCGCCGCCGCGGTCCTGGATGCGCCGTTCGCATCGCCAGGCATGACCGATGCGCTGGCCGCGGTGCCGCGCGTCCGGCTCGGCGACCTGCCGATCGCGGTGCTGTCGATGGACGAAACCGCCGATCTGATGATCCGCCTCGCGGCGCTGCCGCGCGATGGGCGGCGGCGGCCGCTGCATCTGACCTCGGCCAATGGCGAGGTGATCTCGCGCTGCCGGCGCGAGGCCGAGGTCGCGCGCCTGTTCGCCGAGGCCGACCTCATCAATGCCGACGGCCAGCCGATGGTGATCGCCTCGCGCCTGCTGACGCGGACGCCGCTGCCGGAGCGGGTGGCGACCACTGACCTCTTCCACCACGTGGCGCGCCGCGCCGTCGCGGCCGGCCGGACCTTCTACATGCTCGGCGCCGACGAGGGGGAGAATGCGCGCGCGGTCGAACGGGCGCTGGCGCTGCATCCCGGCCTCAGGATCGTCGGCCATTCGCATGGCTATCTCTCGGGCGCGGCGCTCGAGGCCAAGCTCGCGGAGATCGATGCGCTGGCGCCCGACATCCTGTGGCTGGCGCTCGGCGTGCCGCGCGAGCAAGCTTTCGTGCGCGAGCACGGTCACAAGCTCGCGTATGTGGGGCTGATCAAGACCTCGGGCGGGCTGTTCAACTTCCTGTCGGGTACCCGCAGACGGGCGCCGGATGTCCTGCAGCGGCTGGGCCTCGAATGGGCATGGCGGCTCGCGCAGGAGCCGCGCCGGCTGTTCTGGCGCTATGCGGTGACCAATCCGCATGCGCTCTATCTGCTGGCGACGCGGTCCGGATAGCTATCGCGATTTCAGACGCGCAAGGATGTCACGCAGCGTGCGGTCGAGCGCCGGCCGTTTGCGCAAGGCCGCGGCCGTCCTGGCGCGCAGCATCGCGGGCAGGCCGCGCGCCGAGAGCGCCACGTTGAGATCGACGAGCGGCATCGCGGCGACGCCGAAGCGGCGCTTGTAGTCGTAGTCGCCGATGCTGAAATCGAAGACGCGGCAGCCCTCGGCGTGCAGCATCCGCATCGTCTCCATGATGATCAGCCTGCCCGGCGAGCAGTTCGACCAGGCGGTGCCGGCATTGGCGATGCGGATCATCACGTAGCCTTCGCCCTGGCGAACGCCGAGCAGACCCGCGACGATCTCGGTGCCGACCCTGAGCGTCGTCATCACGACATAGCCGCTTTCGATGCCGGTCGCGACGAGGTCGCGATAGAAGGCCTCGGCAAGGGGAGAATCGAGGCGGTAGTCGGCGCCGGCCTCCGTCATCCGTGCCTTCTGCTGCTCGGCGATCTCGGCGAGCAGGGCGACCGCCTCGTGGCGATCCCCGACGCGGTGGAGCTCGGCATCGGGATGACGCGTGAAGACGCGCCAGGAGCGCTCCAGCTCCTTGCGGAAGGTGCGCGGCAGGCCGAAGCGGTAGGCGGTGAAATCCTCGCCGATGGTCAGCGGATGGCCGGTGAGCGCCGATGGGCGCGCGGAACCGAGCAAGGCAAGCGGATTGGGGCGGCCGCCGATCGTCGCCGGCATCTTGGCGAGGCGGATGAAGTCGGCCGGCGGCAGCGCGCCGCGAAGCGCCCGCCAGAGCGCCTTCGCGCCCGCCGCGGCGGCCGGCGCGGCCGGTCCGAGCAGCGGGGCGTTGTAGTCGGTGAGGTCGAGATCGGCGAATTCGA
>JBDHTH010000120.1:0-7458 GCA_039808545.1 Phreatobacteraceae bacterium
GGCTCGACCGCGACATGCAGCTCGGCCGCCGGGCCGCCGTCGCCCATCGCGAAGACATGCACCTCGCCCTGATCGGCCGTCGTCTCGTGGCGGCGGACGGCGTGCATGCCGAGCACCTCGGTCAGCACCCGCTCGCTGCGGCGCAGGTCCGGCACGCTCATGGTGATCGGGCCGAGGCCGCGGATCTGGCGCTCGGCCGGCACGGGGCTCTTCGCCCAGGGATGGGTCTCGCCATGGCCGCCATCGTCGACCAGGCGCAGGCGCTGGCCTTCGAAATCCTCGAAATCGAGCGATGGATGGCCGGCGCGCTCCGCGATCTCCGAGACCTTGGCGCCGGCCGCGATCAGGCGGTCGCGCCACCAGGCGAGCGTGCCCTCGCCGGAGACGCGAAGCGCCGTGCGGACGATCGAATGCGTGCCGCGCCGCTCCGGAGCGACCGGCCAGTCGAAGAAGGTGAGGTCGCTGCCGGGCGTCGCCTCGCCGTCGCCGTAGAACAGGTGATAGGCGGTGGTGTCGTCCTGGTTGACGGTCTTCTTCACGAGCCGCATGCCGAGCACGTGTGTGTAGAAGCGCAGATTGCCCGGCGCGTCGGCCGTGACGGCGGTCAGATGGTGGATGCCCAGCAGGCGCGGGGCAGTGGCGTCGATGGCCATGGAACCCTCCTTATGTGCGTCGTTGCACTGTTGAGGTCAATATTGGTCGGGTTTTCACGGATTGGTAGCGGGGTGATTGGCCGCTTGGCGCAGGTCATTTTTGCGAAATTGCAATGCTTCCGGCGGGCGGATAGGGATGCTCCACCCCGTTCGGATCGGTCACGCGCCAGCCTTCGCCCATTTGTTCGGCATAGCCGGGGCCGATCGGCACCTTGCCGGCGCCGCCCGCAATATCGAGCACGTAGAGCGGCTGGCAGAGGCCCGACCAGCGGCCGCGCAGGGCCTGCATCAGCGCCTGGCCGTCCTCGATCGCGACGCGGAAATGGCTGGTGCCGGGCGCGAGATCGGGATGATGCAGGTAGTAGGGCTTGATGCGGTTCTCGACCATCATGCGCATCAGCGCGCCCATGGTCTCGGCATCGTCGTTGACGCCGCGCAGCAGCACCGTCTGGCCGAGGAGCGGGATGCCGGCATCGGCGAGGCGGGCGATCGCCGCGCGGCCCTCACCCGAGAATTCGCGGGCGTGGTTGGCGTGCACCGCGACATAGACGGTCTTGCCCGAGGCTTTCAGCGCCGCGATCAGCGCCGCGTCGATCCGTGCCGGGTCGAGCAGCGGCACGCGGCTGTGGATGCGCAGGATCTTCACATGCTCGATCGTGGCGAGGCGCCGGGCGAGCGCCTCTAGGCGCCGCGCGGAGAGGATCAGCGGATCGCCGCCGGTCAGCACGATCTCCCAGAGGGCAGGCGTCTCGGCAATATGGCGCAGCGCCCGGTCGAGCGCCTCGGCCGAGAGGGCGTGCGGGCGGCCGGGGCCGACGAATTCGCGGCGAAAGCAGAAGCGGCAATAGACCGGGCAGACATGCACCAGCTTCAGCAGCGCCCGGTCTGGATAGCGATGGACGATGCCCTCGACGGGGCTGTGGGCGTCGTCGCCGATCGGGTCGGCCAGCTCCTCGGGCTCGGTCAGCAGCTCGGCTGGACTCGGCACGAACTGGCGCGCGAGCGGGTCGGCCGGATCGGCGGCGTCGATGCGGCGTGCCAGCGCCGGCGTGATCGCGACGGCATAGCGCGCCGCGACCTCGGCGATCGCCGGCATGGCGGCGGCGTTGATCAGTCCGGCGTCCTTGAGCTCGTGCGCGCTGCGAAGCGTCTTGTTCATGGCGCGCCGATAGCAGAAACCGGCGTCCAGAGCACGTCCTCGATGCTGCGGGCGCCGGCGCAGAGCATCGCCAGCCGGTCGAAGCCGAGCGCGATGCCGCTCGCCTCGGGCATGTTGCAAAGCGCGGCCAGGAAATCCTCGTCGAGCGGATAGCGCTCGCCATAGACGCGCGCCTTCTCGTCCATCTCGGCGACGAAGCGGCGGCGCTGCTCGGCCGCGTCGGTCAATTCGCCGAAGCCGTTGGCGAGCTCGACGCCGCAGGCATAGAGCTCGAAGCGCTCGGCGACGCGCGGATCGTGACGCGTGCGGCGCGCGAGGGCGGCCTCGGCGGTCGGGTATTCGCAAAGGATCGTCAGGCGGCCGAGCCCGAGCGTCGGCTCGATGCGCTCGACGATGACGCGGCTGAAGATATCGGCCCAGACATCGTCCGCCGCGACGCGGATGCCGGCCGCCGCGGCGAGGCGCGCGAGCGTGTCGCGGTCCGTCGTCCCGTCCGGCGCGATGCTCGCCATGAGGTCGATGCCGGCGCGCGCAAAGGCCTCGGCGACCGTCAGCCGCTCGAAGGGCGCGAAGGGATCGCAGCTTTTGTCCCCATAGGTGAAGCGCGTCGCGCCGCCGGCCCGCGCCGCCTCGGCGATAAGCGCGGCGCAATCCGCCATCAGCGTCTCCCAGCTTTCGCCGGCCCGGTACCATTCGAGCATGGTGAATTCCGGGTGGTGCAGGGGACCGCGCTCGCGATCGCGGAAGACGCGGGCCAGCGTGAAGAGGCGCGTTTCGCCCGCCGCCAGCAGCTTCTTGCAGGCGAATTCCGGCGAGGTGTGCAGGTAGAGCGGCTGGCGGACGCCGTCCGGGCCCATGACATTCGTCGCCAGCCCATGCAGATGCGCCTCGTTGCCGGGCGAGGCCTGCAGGATCGCGGTCTCGACCTCGACGAAGTCGCGAGCCGCGAAGAAGGCGCGGGTCGCTGCGGTGATGCGGGCGCGGGCCAGCAGAAAGGGCCGGCGGTCCTCGTGAATGTCGCGCCGCCACCAGCGGCCGGGCTCTATCATCGCTTCATCCGGAAAATCGGTGCGCCGGGCTTGTTCTCATGGCGGTTTTTGGGCAAGGACACGCACAAGTTTCGGCCCATCGGCCGGCGCCGGACCCAATCTTCAAGGAACCAACCCCGTGAAAGTGATCGCCAGCACACTCCGCAAGGGCAATGTCGTCGAGCTCGAAGGCAAGCTCTATGTCGTGCTCACGGCCCAGAACATCCATCCCGGCAAGGGCACGCCGGTCACACAGCTCGATCTCCGCCGGATTTCGGACGGCGTCAAGATCTCGGAGCGCTATCGCACCACCGAGCAGGTCGAGCGCGCCACCGTCGAAGACCGGCCCTTCACCTTCCTCTACGCCGATGGCGAGGGCCATCACTTCATGAATCCGGAGAATTACGACCAGGTCGCGGTGGCGAGCGACGTGGTCGGCGATGCCGCGCCGTATCTGCAGGAAGGCATGCAGGTGATGCTTTCGCTGCACGAGGGCAACGCCATCGCGCTGGAGCTGCCGGCCCGCGTGACGCTCGAGGTCGTCGAGACCGAGCCGGCGATGAAGGGCCAGACCGCCTCGTCGTCGTACAAGCCCGCCTTGCTTTCCAACGGCGTGCGCACCGGCGTGCCGCCGCATATCGCGGTCGGCACCCGCATCGTCGTGATGACGGCGGACGGCTCCTATGTCGAGCGCGCCAAGGATTGACCTCTAGCCGCGGAGCCGTCCCGTGCAGAACCTGAAGATCGACGTCGAGCGGCTTTGGGATTCCCTGATGGAGACGGCGCGGTTCGGCGCCAACGAGAAGGGCGGCATCCGCCGCCTCACGCTTTCGGACGAAGACAGGCAGGTCCGCGACTGGTTCAAGCGCGAATGCGAGGCGCTCGGCTGCACCGTGCATGTCGATGCGCTCGGCTCGATGTATGCGCGCCGAGCGGGGCGCGACGATACGCTTCTCCCGATCGCGATGGGCTCGCATCTCGACACCCAGCCGACCGGCGGCAAGTTCGACGGGGTGCTCGGCGTGCTGGCCGGGCTCGAGGTGCTGCGGACCTTGCACGCGAGCGGCTACCAGACGCAGGCGCCGCTTGAGCTCGTGAACTGGACCAACGAGGAGGGCGCGCGTTTCGCGCCCGCCATGCTCGCCTCCGGCGTCTATGCGGGCGTCTTCGCGCCGGATTATGCCTATGGCCAGCAGGATCGGGCCGGCGTCACCTTCGGCGAGGCGCTCGACGCGATCGGCTATCGCGGCGCGGAAGCGGCCGGCAGCCGCAAGTTCCAGGCGATGTTCGAGTTGCATATCGAGCAGGGGCCGATCCTGGAGGCGGAGGGCAAGACGATCGGCGTCGTCACGGGCGTGCAGGGCATGCGCTGGTACGAGGTGACGGTCACGGGCCAGTCCGCCCATACGGGCGCGACGCCGATGCATCTGCGGAAGAACGCGCTGGTCGGCGCCGCGCGGATCGTCGAGGCGGTGCACCGGATCGCCCTGGAGCACGCGCCGGACGCGGTCGGCACCGTCGGACTGATGGAGGTCAGGCCCGGCTCGCGCAACGTCGTGCCGGGCGAGGTGTTCTTCAGCGTCGACTTCCGCCACAAGGACGATGCGGCGGTCATCGACGCGATGGAGGCGAAGTTTCGAAAGGCGCTGGCCGATCTCCTGCCGCCGCTCGGCCTGACCTATGAGGAAACCTGCACCTGGGACTCGCCGGCCGTGACATTCGATGCCGGGCTGATCGACTGCGTGCGCGAAGGTGCCCGGATCAGCGGCTACGAGACGCGCGACGTGGTCTCGGGCGCCGGCCATGATGCCGCCTATGTGGCGCGGGTTGCGCCGACCACGATGATCTTCGTGCCCTGCGCGGGCGGCATCAGCCACAACGAGGCGGAATCGACCTCGAAGGAGGAATGCGGCGCCGGCGCGCAGGTGCTGCTGGAGGCGGTGCTCGCCTATGACCGCAAGCTCGGCGGCTGACGCAGCGCTTCAAGCCCGCGCGGATTGCTGAATCGGATCAGCGGCTTGGCGGAGAATGCTAGCAGGTGGATTCAACGGCTTCGCGCGATGAATCAACGTGGCTGACGTGTAAACGAGAACCGTCTCCGCTTTGCCGACATGATCGCTACGCGGCGGCGTTGAAATTGGCCTCGGCCTTGTCCCAGTTCACCGTGTTCCACCAAGCCTTCACATAATCTGGCCGGCGGTTCTGGTATTTCAGGTAATAGGCGTGCTCCCACACGTCGACGCCGACGATGCCGCGCGCGCCGAGCGTGTGCGGCGGGTCCTGGTTGGCGGTCGAGACGATATCGAGCTTCTTGCCCTTGTCGACGATCAGCCAGGCCCAGCCGGAGCCGAAGCGGGCACCGGCCGCCGCGTTGAACGTCTCGGCCATCGCCTGCTGGCTGCCGAAGGCGGCGTCGATCGCTGATTTGAGCTTGCCCTTCGGTTCCTTGGCGCCGCCCGGCGTCATCAGATCCCAGAAGAAGGCGTGGTTCCAATGGCCGCCGAGGTTGTTGCGCACCGGCGTACGCATCGCATCCGGCACCTTGTCGAGGTCGAACAGCAGCTTGTCGATCTCGGCCGGCTTGCCCGCGACCTCGGCGAGGCCCGGCACCTTGTCGACGATCGCGTTCAGGTTGCTGAGATAGGCCTGGTGATGGCGCTGGTGGTGGATCGTCATCGTCAGCGTGTCGATATGCGGTTCCAGCGCGTCATAGGCGTAGCCGAGCGGCGGCAGCGTGAACGGGCCGGCCGATTGCGCCGCGGCGGGCGTCGCGAAAGGCAGCGTGCGCGCGATGGCCGCGCCAGCCGTGCCGGCCGTCAGGATCGTCAGAACGTCTCGCCTTAGCATCGGTCCGTCCCTTCGTGATGTGCTTGATTGCGGAGCTATGACGTTCCAACGCCGGAGGATGATCCCGTGCTCCGCCCTCACGCTGACGTGATCGCCGGCGCGCCTCAAAGGCGGCCGGCAGCCCGGAGCACGAAGGCCAGAACCTCGGCGACCGCCCGGTAGAGCTCGGGCGGGATGCGGTCGTCGACCTCGACGGCCGAGAGCGCCACGGCGAGCGCCGGGTCGGCCTCGATCGCGACGCCATGCGCCTTGGCGGTGGCGATGATCGTCTCGGCGACGGCGCCTTCGCCCTTGGCGACGACGAGCGGCGCCTCGGTGGTGCCGACCGCGTAGTCGAGCGCGATGGCGATGGGGTGGCGCGGCGGCTCGGTCATGCGCTGCGGTCCAGGGACAGGCCGGGCCGGCCGGGCGGCGGGTGCTCGATCCCTTCCAGCAGGTTGAGATCCGTGACGGTGAGCGACGCCGCCGTCAGCGCGTCGCGCAGCGTCGCGAGCGCGCCGCGGAAGGTGTCGAGCGCCTCGCGGCGTTCGGCGCGCAGCGTCAGGCTCACGCGGTCGGCGATCAGCACGAGATGGGCGTTGATCGCGCCGAGCGGCTCCAGATCCATGCCGAAGCGGATCTGCCAGCGCTTCTCGGCCGGATCGGTGCCTTCCCGACCGCCATCGCGATCGATGCGGAAGCCTGCCACGGCCGTCTCCTGACCGAAGCGGATAGGGATCTCGAGCGTCCATTGCAGGGGCGCCGACGGATCGCGGGCCGCGCCGGCCGGCGCGGCCGGATCGGGGAGAGAGGCGTATTGCAGCAGGCGGATGCGATCGAGCGCGCCTTCGACGTCGCCGAGCAGGAGCCGGCCGAGGCCCTGCGCATCGGCCAGGTCGGCGGCATCGGCGGGCGGCTGGCCGGCCGGCTCGCCGGACCGGGCCGGGGGCGGGTGATGGACGGCGCGGCGCAGCGGCTCGGCGTCAGTGCCGAGCCAGCCGCCGAGCTCGGCCTTCAGCGCCTGCAGCAGCGCCTTCAGCGCCTCCTGCGGCAAGGGCTGGCCGTTCGCGAGCAGGGCCTCGGCATTCGGCGCGGCGCGCGCGAAGGCGGCCGCGAGGCTGGCCGTGTCGGCGGCTTGCGCTGCCGGCAGGCGCGTTTCGAGGAGGCGGCCGAGCATGACGAGGAGCGGCGCCGGCGCGCCCACCGCCGGGCTCGCCAGAAAGCGCGCCGCGTCTGCGAAGAGCGGCGCGAGGCCGGTCTGCCCGGCGATCGCGCCGCGCAGCATGCCGGCGAGCGCCTCGGCCGGAGCGGCAGCGGGCGGCGCCGTGCCGGCGGCGGGGCGCGACACGATCTGCGTGTCGGAAGCCGTCGATGCAGCGGTTGCGAAGCTTGCGCGCATCTCCGGTGCCGGGGTTCCGCTCATGGTCGGAGGCGTGCGGACGATATCCGGCGCGCCGCCCGGACGGGGCAGGGCGGACAGCACCATAGCGGCCTTCAGCGTCGCGGGGTCGATCGTCGCGGCCGGAAAGGGATCGGCGGCGTCGCTGCTCAGCGCCGTCAGGCGGAGGGTCAGGTCGGGCTGGGTGGCGGCGACCTCGAGGCGGAGCCGGTCGCCGGGCACGACCGCGAGCGGCATCTTGGCGTCGAGCATGCCGCCCGGCGTCAGCAGGCGCGCCAGCCCGCCCGTGACGATCGCCAGCACCCGCGCCTCGATCGCCTGGCCGATTCTCAGGCTCGACAGGTCGAGCGCTTCCGACGCGGCGGCGGCCGTTATGCTGCGGGTCGATACGCG
>JBDHTH010000121.1:0-7444 GCA_039808545.1 Phreatobacteraceae bacterium
GTGACGAAATCCTTCCCGCAGGGCGGCTTCCTCGACCGCGTGCTGCGGCGCGAGACGCGCTTCGTCGCGCTCGATCGGGTGAGCCTCGACATCGCGCGGGGCGAGGTCGTCGGCATCGTCGGCGAGTCGGGGTCCGGCAAGTCGACGCTGGCCGGCCTCGCGGTCGGCCTCGCCCAGCCGACCTCCGGCGAGGTCTTGCTCGACGGCACGCCGCTCGCGGCGCTGATGCGCGACCATGGCGGGCCGTGGCGGCGGCGCGTCCAGATGGTGTTCCAGGATTCCAGCAGCGCGCTCAATCCGCGCAAGAGCGTCGCGCGCTGTCTCGGCGAGACGCTCGCCCTCAGCGGCGTCCCGAAGGGCGAGCGCGAGGCGGAGATCGCCGGGCTGCTCGAACGCGTCGGGCTCGGGCCCGAGATCGCGGCCCGGCTGCCGCATGAATTGTCGGGCGGGCAGCGCCAGCGCATCGGCCTCGCCCGCGCGCTCGCCATGCGGCCCGATGTGCTGATCGCCGACGAGCCGGTCTCGGCGCTCGACGTGTCGCTGCAGGCGCAGGTGATCAACCTCCTGTCGCGGCTGACGCGCGAGCTTGGGCTGACGCTCGTCTTCATCAGCCACGACCTCGCGCTGGTGCGCACGCTGTGCAGCCGCATCGTCGTGATGCGCAAGGGCAGGATCGTCGAGGAGGGGCCCTGCCTCGAGGTGCTGGCGCATCCCCGGCACGACTACACCAGGCTCCTCATCTCGGCCGTCCCGCGCGGCATCGCGGGGCGGCGAGCGCCTCCCCTTCAGCCGGACGCAGATTTCCAGGAACGAGACCACATCCATGGTGCATAGCTACAGGATCGGCATCGATATCGGCGGGACCTTCACCGATGTCGTGACGGCGCGCGACGACGGGCTGATCGAGACGCGCAAGGTGCCCTCCACGCCGGACGATTACAGCCGCGGCATCGCAGCGGCGATCAAGGCACTGATCGAGGAGTTCCAGACGACGCCCGACCGGATCACCGGCATCGTCCATGCGACGACGGTCGCGACCAACGCGATCCTCGAATACAAGGGCGCGCGCACCGGCCTCCTGACCACCGCCGGCTTCCGCGACGTGCTGGAGATGCGCCGCCTGCGCATCCCCGTGCTCTACGACCTGCAATACGACAAGCCGAAGCCCCTCGCGGCCCGGCATCTGAGGCTCGAGGTGCGCGAGCGGCTCGGGCCGGACGGCGCCGTGCGCGTGCCGCTCGCGGAAGCGGACGTGGCCGAGGCCGCCCGCCGCTTCCGCGCCGAGGGCGTGGAGGCGGTAGCGATCAGCTTCCTGCACGCCTATGCCAATCCCGAGCACGAGATCGCGGCGGAGCGCATTTTGCGCGCCGAGCTCGGGGAGGGGGTCTATATCTGCCGCGGCTCCGAGATCCTGCCCGAGATCCGCGAATATGAGCGGACCTCCACGGTGGTGGTGAACGCCTATATCGGCCCGGTGGTGCGCAACTATGCGAGCGCGCTGACGGCGCGGCTCGCCTCGATCGGCGTCGCCTGCCAGGTCGAGATGATGCATTCGGGTGGCGGCATCATGCGGCTCGGCTCGGCCGTGAAGCGGGCCGCCGCGCTGGTGGAATCCGGCCCCGCCGCCGGCGTCGTCGCCTGCGCGCGCCTCGCCTCCGCGGCCGAGGAGGCGAGCATCATCAGCTTCGACATGGGCGGCACCACCGCGAAGGCGGCGCTGATCGAGCATGGCGAGCCGGCGCGCACCACCGAATACGAGGTCGGCGCCGGCATCAACCTGTCGAGCAAGCTCGTGAAGGGCGGCGGATATCCGATCAAGATGCCGTTTATCGACGTCTCCGAGATCGGCGCCGGCGGCGGCAGCATCGTCGCGATCGACCGGATGAACCAGGTCTCGGTCGGCCCGCAGAGCGCCGGCGCCTATCCGGGGCCGGTCTGCTACGGCCTCGGCGGCCGCCAGGCGACGCTGACCGACGCCTTCCTGACGCTCGGCTACATCAACGACGTGGCGCTCGCCGGCGGCAGCTTCCCGCTCCAGGCGGAGGCGGGGCGCGCGGCGCTCAACGACCAGGTGGCGCGCCCGCTCGGCCTCGACCTGACGCGGACGGCGCGCGGCGTTCTGACGCTGGCGGTCACGACCATGACCCGCGCCGTGAAGGCGGTGTCGACCTATCGCGGCCGCGACCCGCGCCACTCGACCCTCGTCGCCTTCGGCGGCAACGGGCCGGTGGTGGCGGCCGAGATCGCCAGGACGCTCGGCATCCGCCGCGTGATCGTGCCGCGCGCCGCCGGCGTCTTCAGCGCGCTCGGCCTGCTGCGCTCCGATGTCGAGCAGGAATTCGTGCGCCCCTCGCGCCGCCGCGCCGGCGAGCTCGACGATGCCGGGCTGGAGGCGCTGTTCGCCGCGCTCGGCGCGGATGCGCGCCGCATGCTCGCCGCCGAGGGCTACGACCTTTCGGGCGCGGAGTTCCGCCATGCCGCCGATCTGCGCTACCAGGGCCAGGCTTACGAGCTGACGGTGCCGGCGCAGCACTTCGCGATCGGCGAGCTCACCGAGCTGTTCCACCAGGAGCATGAGCGCACCTACGGGCACCGCTCGGAGAAGGACCAGGTGCATCTCGTCAACGCGCGGCTCACCGTGCGCATGCCGCTCGCCGCGCCACGCCAGCAATTCGCCGTGGAGGCGCCGATGCGGCGCGCCGACCGCCCGGTGTCCTTCGCGGCCGGGCATACGGCGAGCGTCGCGGTGGTCGCCCGCGCCGATCTCGACCGGACTCCCCGGCAGGGGCCCTTCATCATCGAGGAATACGACTGCACCTGCGTCGTCGGGCCTGGCCAGAGCGCGCGGCTCGACGAGGCCGGCAACATCGACATCGCGCTGGAGGCGGCATGAGCACGCGGGACATCGACCCGATCACCCTCGAGGTGATCCGCAACGCGCTCGCCTCGACGGCCGACGAGATGGCGCTGATCGTCATGCGCAGCGCCTATTCGCCGGTGGTGCGCGACATCATGGATTATTCGACCGCGCTCTGCGACGCGAGGGGCCGCGTGATCGCGCAGGGGCTGACCCTGCCGATCCAGCTCTGCTCCTTCCCGCGCATCATGGGCTTCGTGCGCGATCGCTTCGGCGACACGCTCGCGCCCGGCGACGTCCTCATCGCCAACGATCCCTACGGGTCCGGCGGGCAGCACCTGCCGGATGTCTACATCCTGAAGCCGATCTTCGTGGATGGAAGGCTCGCGGGTTTCGCCGCGACCGTCGCCCATCACACCGATCTCGGCGGCATCGTGCCGGGATCGGTCGCGATCTACGCGACCGAGATCCAGCAGGAGGGGCTGCGGCTGCCGCTCGTGAAGCTCTACGAGGGAGGCCGGCCGGTCGATGCGGTCTTTCGCATCCTCGAGGCCAATACGCGCTCGCCCGTCGAGGTGCTGGGCGACATCCGCGCCCAGATCGCGGCGTGCAACGTCGCCGAGGAGGGGCTGAAGGGGCTGATCGGCCGCTATGGAGCCGGGACGCTCGGGGCCTATGTCGATGCGCTGCACGATCATGCCGAGGCGATGATGCGCGACGTGATCCGCGCCCTGCCGAACGGCGTCTATCGCGCCACGGACTATATCGATGGCGTCGGCGAGGATCCGGTGCCGCTTGCCATCGTCGCGACCGTCACGGTCGCGGACGACACGATCGACATCGACTTCGCGGGCACTGCGGGGCAGGTGGATGCCTCGATCAACTGCCCGATCTCGCTGCCGGAATCGGCCGCCTTCTGCGCGATCCGCTGCCTGTCGCAGCAGGACATCCCGAATTGCGAGGGCTATCTGAGGCCGATCACGGTACGGGCGCCCGAGGGTTGCCTCGTCAACCCGCGCTACCCGGCCGCCTGCGGGGCGCGCGGCGTCGTCGGCTACCGCGTCTTCGACGCGATCATGCAGGCGCTCGCCCAGATCGTGCCGGAGCGGGCGATCGGCGGCTCGGAAGGCGGGCCCTATCTGCTCGCCGCCGGCGGCACCTATGAGGGCCGGCCCTTCGTGCTCAACGAGATGGTGGTCGGCACCTGGGGAGCGCGCGCCGGCAAGGACGGCATCGAGGGCATCTCGAACCCGGCCGCCAACCTCTCCAACCAGCCAGTCGAGATGATCGAGGCCGACATGCCGGTCGAGGTGCTGCGCTACGGCCTCGTGCCGGATTCCGGCGGGCCGGGCGAGTTCCGCGGCGGCCTCGCCTTTGTCCGCGAGTTCCGCTTTCTCGCGCCCATCCGCTTCGTGCTGCGCGGCGATCGGCGCGACCACCCTCCCTTCGGCTTCGAGGGCGGCAGGCCGGGCGCGGCCTCGGCGCATATCCTTATCGGCGCCGACGGCAGAGAGACGCATCTGCCGACCATGCCGATGCAAAGCTTCACGGCCGGGGCCGGCGAGGTGTTCCGGCTCGTCGGTGCGGGCGGCGGCGGGTATGGCGAAGCGCTGAGGCGCGATCCCGCCCGCGTGGCCGAGGATCTGCGCGAGGGCAAGGTGACCGCGACGGGCGCGTCGCGCGACTACGGGGTCGTCCTCACAGAGGACGGGGCGGCCATAGACCTTGCCGCGACGGAGCGGCGGCGCGCGGAGCTTCTGGCATGACGGCGCCGCTCTTCGGCGCCGCGGCGCTCAACCAATCCCTCCTCGGCGCGGCGGGCGGCCGCAGCCGGCTGGAGACGCCGGCCGCGGTTCTCGACCTCGACCTGTTCGAGCGGAACATCGCGCTGATGGCCGAGACCTGCCGCGCCGCGGGGCTCGGCCTGAGGCCGCATGCGAAATCCCATAAATGCGCCGAGATCGCCCGGCGGCAGATCGCGGCCGGCGCGCTCGGCCTATGCTGCGCCAAGCCAGGCGAGCTGCTGGCGCTGTGGGAGGCCGGCATCGCCGACCTGCTGCTCAGCGCCCCGGTGGCGAGCGGGCGGAAGATCGACGCGCTGGCACGGGCGGCAGCGGGGGGAGCGCGCATCGCCGTCGTCGTCGACCGCGCCGATCTCATCGCGGCCTATGGGGCGGCGGCCCGCCGGCACGGCGCGGTGCTCGACGTGCTCGTCGATCTCGATGTCGGCCTCAAGCGCAGCGGCGTCGCGACGCCGGCCGAGGCGGTCGATCTCGCGCGACGGGTGACGGGGGAGGCCGGCCTCACCTATCGCGGCGTGCAGGCCTATCAGGGCCGCGTCCAGCATATCGACGATTTCGAGGCGCGGCGCGCCGCCAACCGCGCCATGGGACGGGCGCTCGCCGCGATGCTCGACGCGTTGCGGGCCGCCGGCCTCGCGGCCGAGACCGTCTCGGGCGGCGGCACGGGCAGCCATCTCCTCGACGGCGAGGAGAAGCTCCTGACCGAGATCCAGGCCGGCTCCTACGTCTTCATGGACGAGGCCTACAACAGCGTCGACATGCATGGGCGCGGCGGTCCGGAATACGGGCCGGCCCTGCGCATCGCCGTCACGGTGATCGGCCACAGCTCGGCGGGCTTCGCCATCACGGATGGCGGCAGCAAGAGCTTCGCGCTGGACGGCCCGCCGCCGCGCGTCTTCCTCGGCGGTGACATGATCGGACGCATCGAATGGTGCGGCGACGAGTTCGGCCGCATCCTGCCGGTTCCCGGCTTCGGCACGGTGCCGATCGGCACCGTGGTCGAATGCACGGTCCCGCATTGCGACCCGACCATCAATCTTCACGACGTGCTGCATGTCGTGCGCGGCGATGCGCTGACCGCCTTCTGGGCCGTCGAGGCGAGAGGAAGGGCGGATTAGCGAGCGCTCCAACTCGAAAGGCTTCGGCGCCTTGGGTTTCCTCTAGAGGTGCTCCGTTCCGACGGAGCGGAAGCCGGCGCCGGCACAGCCTGGCGGTGGTGATGGCTGCACGGGTGCCACCAATCAGGACACTTGCCTTCTCTCGATGAAGACGTTAATCGTTTCATTAATGCATACATTAATGTCGCCGAGATTATGAACCTAGTCGCCGATACTGCCGAGCTGAAGACGGGCCGTGCACCGCGGTCGACCGACTCCGTTTACGCGCGGCTCAAGCAGCGCATCCTCGACAACCACTACCCGCCGGGCGCCCAGGTTCTCGAAAGCGAGATCGTGAGCGATCTGAACGCATCGCGGACGCCCGTGCGGGAAGCCTTCGTGCGGCTCCAGCAGGAAGGGCTGCTCGAGATCGTTCCCCGGCACGGCGTGCGCATCTCGGCGCTGTCACCCGGCGACATGCGCGAGATCTACGAGATTCTCATGTCGCTGGAGCCCACCGCCGTGGAGCTGCTCGTGGCCAGGCGCCCGGACAGGGCGGAGATCGCCGTGCTGGTCGAGGCGTGCGACGCCATGGAGGCAGCGCTGGCCGGATCCGCGCCGGATCTCGCCGCCTGGGCGGCGGCGGACGAGATGTTCCACATCAATCTCGCGCGCCTCTGCGGCAACAAGCGTCTCGCGGCCATGATCATGACGGTGTGGGATCAGGCGCATCGCGCGCGCATGTTCACGCTGACCCTGCGGCCGCCGCCGGTGCAGTCCACGTCCGAGCACAGGGCCGTGGTCGACGCGATCCTTGCGGGCGATGCCGAGCGGGCGCGCGATCTCTACTTCGCCCACCGCAAGCGCGGCGGCAGCGAGCTCACCGCCATCATCGAACGGCACGGAATCCAGCGCCTATGAGATCCAACGCATTCCATATCGCGGTCATGCCCGGCGAGGGTATCGGCGTCGAGGTCATGCAGGCCGCGCAGCTCGTGCTCGGCGCGGTCGAGGAGCGTTTCGGCCTCTCGTTCCGCAACGAGGAGATCCCGGGCGGCGCTCACTACCTGAAGGCGACGGGCGCGACGCTGCCGCCGGACGGCATGGAACGCGCCGGCAAGGCCGACGCGATCCTGTTCGGCGCCATGGGCTGGCCCGATATCCGCTATCCCGACGGGACCGAGATCGCACCGCAGCTCGATCTGCGCTTCCACTACCAGCTCTATGCCGGCGTGCGGCCGATCCGCGCCATTCCGGGCGTGCCCGTGGCGCTCGCCGACCCGCGCGCGCGGGACATCGACCTCGTCATCATCCGCGAATCGACGGAGGGCATGTTCGTCTCGCGCGGCAAGGGCGAGTTGATCGACGACCGCGAGGCGCGCGACACGCAGGTGATCACCCGCGCCACGACCGAGAAGCTGACCGAGTTCTCCTGCCGCCTCGCCCGCCGCCGCAAGGAGACGCGCGGCACGCCGGGACGGGTGACGCTTGTCGACAAGGCGAATGTCTTCCGTTCCTTCGCCTTCATGCGGCAGGTGTTTCACGAGACCGCCGCGAAGCACCCCGACATCGATGCGCGCCACCACTATGTCGACGCCATGGCGCTCGACCTCGTGCGTCGGCCATGGGACTTCGACGTGCTGCCGATGGAGAACCTGTTCGGCGACATCCTCTCGGATCTCGGGGCG
>JBDHTH010000122.1:0-7443 GCA_039808545.1 Phreatobacteraceae bacterium
GACGCCGGGCGGCGGCCGCGATCGCAACGGCGCGCGGATCGGCGGCGTAGCGCGCGGCGGGAATGTCGGGCGAGAGTCCCTCCGGGAAGGGGAAGGTCTCGAAGGTGGTGGTCGGGGTGTACGTTCTGCTGTTGCCGCGAACGCCGCCGTTATAGGTAGACCACATTATATGGAAATTTGACGATAGAATGCCAAATGTTGTGTCGTCGTCTTTTGCGATGACCATAATTTTGCAGTCTGGCAAGATCGATGTGTCGGCCCAAACGAATAGTCGTTTCGCGCTGACTTCCGGTGTCGCAATGTAGCGTTCAAGCTTCGCGATCGCGGATCGCATCGCAGGTTGTGGATCTCCATGACGCCACCATCTGCTGCTCCGCGTCGCGCGAGCGTTTCCAAGCCGCTTAGTCTTTACTCTTTTGACGGCATTCTCGAAAGGCAACTCGTATGCGCTTGCGTCGCGTTCGTCCATGGTCAAGCCGAAATCTATAATCCAGCAATCTCGGTCTCGCGATGTGATGTCAGCCGATAGCCAACTGCGGCGGACCACGTCCGAATTAGGTCGCTGATTCACGTTGAGCGGGCTACGTAGAAAAATACGAGCCGTATTTCCGTCGATTTCGAAGTCACCGACTTTCTTGGAGCCTTGAAACGATATCTGGCGGTTTTCGGCAAGTGGACGCGCCTTGGCGAAACCGCCGAAAGAGAAGCTTGTCAGATCGGAATTTAGACGCGACGCCGCGATGCCGTTGTGACTGTGGTCGCGGCTCTGCCCACCGCAGATGATCGAAACGCGGACCGCGGCGCCCTCCAAAGTCCAGGGAAGGTCGTCCCAAACGCAGAAGACGCTCAGATCATCCCATAGAGAATCGAGAAAATTTAGATTGTTGCCCGCACGGATGGCGCTGGTCGCGACCAGGCCGAAGTATATTGTTGTTCCAATCTTTAGTGCACTCGCGACTTTGTAGAACCAATGGCAGACGAGATCTGCTGTCGATGGAACCCTTTCGGCAAAGACAGTTCGTAGCGCTTCCGTAATGGGCGCCCCGATATCGCGTTTGAATTTATTCCCGCCCAGGAACGGCGGGTTCCCCACGATGAACTCCGCTTCCGGCCATTCGGCCTCGGCGAAGCGTCCGTCGGCCTTGCGCGTCACCAGCGCGTCGCGGCATTCGATCGCGTCGAGCGCCTCCAGCACCGGCTCCTTGCGGGCGCCGAAGCCGTTGCGGCGCTCCCATTGGATGTTGCCGATCCATAGGGCCGTGCGGGCGAGCTCGGCCGCGTATGGGTTGATCTCGATGCCGCGCATATTGTGCGGGCCGCAATGGATGACGCGCTGCTGCATGCCGAGGCTGATCGCCTCGACGATGGCGCGGCGCTCGATGTCCTTCAGCGCCTGCAATGCGAGATAGAGGAAATTTCCCGAGCCGCAGGCCGGATCGAGCACGCGGACCTGGTCGAGCCGGGCGATGAAGCGGTCGAGCCGTGCCTCGGCGCGCGAGAGGGCGGCCTGTCCGGGCGTGCCGTCGCGGTTGCGGCCGCGGCTGAGGATCGCCGCCAGCTCCGCCTTCACGGCCTCCCATTCGGCGGCGAGCGGGCGGATGATCACCGGCTCGACGATCATCATGATCTTCTCCGGATCGGTGTAGTGGGCGCCGATCTGGGCGCGCTTGTCGGGATCGAGGAAGCGCTCGAACAGCGTGCCGAAGATGGTCGGGTCGATCGAGGACCAGTCGTGGCGCGCGATGGCGCGGAGCCGGTCGACCGCTTCGGCGGCGAGCGGCAGGGCGTCGTCGTCGTCGAACAGGCCGCCGTTGAAATGCAGGATGTCGTCGGTGCCGAACTCGCCGCCGCGCCGCATCTGGCGGAAGAGCTCGGAGAGACGGCGCCGCGAGGCCTCGGGCGCCATGTCGCGGCGCTCCGCGAGCTTGTCGAGCAGGCGCGAGAAGAGGCTGCCCTGCAGCAGGTTCACGTCCTCGGCGAACATGCAGAAGACGAGGCGGTTGAGGAAGCGGGCGACGCGCTCGGGCGCATGCTCGGCGGCGCGCAAGGCATCCGCGATCTCGCAGATCTCGGCCGCCACCGCCTTGGTGACCTGCTCGCGCGTGCGCCTCGGCTTCAGCCGCTCCGGCTCGCGGAAGACATGCCGGAGCATGTCGATCGTCTCGGGCCGCGCGAGGTCGCCGATGCCGAATTCGTGACGTTCCTGAACCGTGTTGGTCCAGTTCGTGTAGATGCGGAAGGTCTTCGTGTCCGAGACCGCGAGCAGCGGCGGGTTCTCGAGCGCTACCGAATAGAGCTGCAACTGCTGGTAGGCGCTTTCGAGATTGGCGCGGTCCTTCTTGTATTCCCAGCCGAAATGGCCGCGCTTCCACACATCCGCGAAGCCGCGCGCGCCGGTCAGCTTCGAGACGCCTTTCTCGAAGGCGTAGCTTTCGGCATTCGCCGCATCGTCGTTCGGCGTCGGCTCGCCGAGAAGGCGGCAGAGGTCGATGAAATGCTCCTGCGCGGCCTGCCGCTCGGTGCGGTCGGCGCGCGTCCATTTCGCGATGAAGCTGTGCGGATCCATGTATGCATCTTAAAGATGTATATAAATTCGATGCAATCATGGATTGTCTCATCGAGGCCGAGACTGGCGCTGACCGGTTCCCTCCGCTAGATCACGTTGACGTTCGGCGTGGCGCTTTCCCGCGAGGGGAGCGGCCGCCAGGCTCAGCGGCGAGCGAGGTATCCGAGATGTCGTTCTTCAAGAAACTGTTCGGTGGCGGCACGTCCGAGCCGGAGGCGCCGAAGGCGGGCGCGCCGGAGGTCTACAAGGGCTTCACCATCACGCCCGTGCCGTTCAAGAACGAGGGGCAGTTCCAGACCGCCGGCACCATCGAGAAGGAGGTCGACGGCGCGGTGAAGAGCCATAAATTCATCCGCGCCGACCGCTTCGCCGGCCACGAGGACGCCTGCACCTTCTCCCTTACCAAGGGGCGGCAGATCGTCGACGAGCAGGGCGAGCGGGTGTTCAAATAGGCGCTTCCTAGGGGACTCGAACCCCCGCCATTCCCTTTCCGGCCTCACCAACGGGAGCCTTCATGCCGGCGAGCCATTCTGCCGACGACAGCCAGCCGCGCGGCGACTTGACCGTCAGGATCATGGCGATGCCGGGCGACACGAACGCCAATGGCGACATTTTCGGCGGCTGGGTGCTGGCGCTGATGGATCAGGCCGGCGGCATCGCGAGCGTGGAGCGCGCCAAGGGGCGCGTCGTGACCATCGCGGTGGAGGCGATGACCTTCATCCGCCCCGTTCGGGTCGGCGACGTGCTGGAGGTGTTCACCGAGGTCGGGCGGATCGGACGCACCTCGATGAAGGTTCATGTCGAGGCCTGGGCACGGCGGTTCCGCTCGCATCTGCGCGAGAAGGTGACGGATGCCGACTTCACCTTCGTGGCGATCGACGACGACGGCAAGCCGCGGCCGATTCCCGCCGAATAGGCGGCGGGCTCGCTTTGCGGGTTCCAATGGACCCGTTGGCATCCCGGCGCGTGAATCCTCTATGTTGAGCCGATGACGTTTTTTCAGACGCAGGTCCTTAAGTTCCACGGCGCGCCGAAGGTGAGGGCGCTCCTCGCGCGTGCGTCGTCCCCCGGAGCACGCTGAGCGATGGGGCTCGGCAAGATCCTCGACGAGGAGTCCGGCCGGCGGTCGCTGATCCGCAGGCTGCTGGCCGAGAATGCGCGCGCGCATGCGGGCCGCTACGCGCTCGCCTTCGTGTTCATGGCCGTGATGGCGGCCTCCACGGCGCTGTCGGCCTATATCCTGAGGCATGTCATCAACAACATGCTGGGGGTGGGCGATACCCGGCTGCCCTTCATCCTGGCGGGGATCGTCTTCGCGCTGTTCGCGGTCAAGGGCCTCGCGACCTATCTGTCGAACGTCATCCTCGCGCGGATCGGCAATGCGGTGGTGGCGCGCAACCAGCGGCTGATCTACGACCACCTGCTGACGCAGGGCGTCGACTTTTTCCGCAGCCACGCCTCGGCCGATCTCGTCACCCGCATCGCCTATGCGGCGGGGGCGGTGCGCGACGTGCTCAACCTCCTGGTGACGGCGCTCGGGCGCGACCTGCTGACGGTGATCGCGCTCGCGGTCGTCATGGTGGTGCAGGAGCCGATCCTGTCGCTCGGGGCGCTCGCCGTGATGCCGGCGGCGGTGTGGGGCGTGAACAAGCTCCGGCGCCGCGCCCGCAACGTCGCGAAGAGCGAATACGCGCTGCTCAACGAGATGGTCGGCGTCGTGCAGGAGACCGTGCAAGGCGTGCATATCGTCAAGTCCTACAGGCTCGAGGACGCGATGCGGGCGCGCATGCACAGCGCCATCGCGGCCGTGGAGGCGCGCGCCAACAAGATGGCGCGGCTGACCGCGCGCACCTCGCCGCTGATGGAGACGCTCGGCGGCCTCGCGATCGCCTTCGTCATCGCGTATGGCGGCTGGCGGGTGGTGGCGTCGGGCCAGGATCCCGGCAGCTTCGTCTCCTTCATCGGCTCGCTGCTGCTCGCCTACGACCCGGCCAAGCGCCTGGCGCGGCTGCATGTGGAATTGGAGAACGGGCTGGTCGGCGCGCGGCGCATGTTCGACCTGATCGATTCCGAGCCGAGCCTGAAGGAGGCGCCCGACGCGCGCGCGCTGGAGATCGCCGAGGGCGCGATCCGCTTCGACGCCGTCGATTTCGCCTATCGGGACGACGCCAAGGTGCTGGACGCCCTCTCGTTCCTCGCCGAGGGCGGCAAGGTGACGGCGTTGGTCGGGCCGTCGGGGGGCGGCAAGTCGACCGTCATGAACCTCGTGCAGCGCTTCTACGATCCGACCGCCGGGGTGGTGACGATCGACGGGCAGGATATACGCGGCGTCACCTTCGCGTCGCTGCGCGGCCGCATCGGCTTCGTGGCGCAGGATTCCTTCCTGTTCGCCGGCACGATCGGCGAGAATATCGCGCTCGGCCGGCCGGGCGCCGCCCAGGCCGAGATCGAGGCGGCGGCGCGGGCGGCGGATGCGCATGACTTCATCGCGGCGATGCCGGAGGGCTACGCTACGGAAGTCGGCGAGGACGGCGCGAAGCTGTCGGGCGGGCAGCGCCAGCGCATCGCGATCGCGCGGGCGCTCCTGAAGAACGCGCCGATCATGCTGCTCGACGAGGCGACCTCGGCGCTCGATTCGGAATCCGAATACGAGATCCGCCAGGCGCTGGAGCGGCTGATGCAGGGGCGCACCGTGCTGGTGATCGCCCATCGCCTCTCCACCGTCATGCGCGCCGACAAGATCCTGGTGCTGGAGGATGGCCGGGTGGTGGAGAGCGGCACGCATCCCGAGCTGGTCGCGCGGGGCGGGCTTTATGCGGGCTATGTGGCGCGGCAGTTCGAGAGCGAGGACAAGGCCGTCGCGTCCTGATGAAAATCGCCGACCCGATGTCGGGATGGCGGTTTCCCATCCGTCCTAGCCGCAACGGGGCGATCGGCGCCCCGGTGACACAGGAGAGCGACATGCGCGTGATGGTTCTGGTGAAGGCGACGGCCGAGAGCGAAACGGGCGCGATGCCCTCGACCGAGCTGCTGACGGCGATGGGCAAGTTCAACGAGGAGCTCGTCAATGCCGGCGTGATGCTGGCGGGCGAGGGGCTGCATCCGAGCGCGAAGGGCAAGCGCATCCATTTCGACGGGACGGACCGCACGGTCTCGGACGGGCCGTTCGGCGCGACGGGCGAGCTCGTCTGCGGTTACTGGATCTGGCAAGTCAAGGACATGGCGGAGGCGGTCGCCTGGGCGAAGCGCTGCCCGAACCCGATGTCCGGGCCGAGCGATCTCGAGATCCGCCCGATCTTCGAGGCCGCGGATTTCGGCGCGGCGCTGACGCCCGAGCTCGCCGCCCAGGAAGAGCGGCTGCGCGAGCGCACGGCGTCACGCTGAGCCCTGGCTACCAGCTCGCGACCAGCAGCCCGTCGAACTGGCGGTCGATGAAGGCCTTGACCTCGTCGGTTCGATAGGCGTCGAAGAAGCGGCCGATCCAGGGCTTGCCGGTATCGGCGCCGCGCACCGCGAGCACGGAGGCATGGGGGCCGGCCTTGTCCTCCAGCAGCAGGGCGTCGGCCGGCCTCAGGCCGTTCAGCTTGGCGTAGAAGGGCAGGATCGCGGCAAGGCCGGCCGGGTCGAGATTGGTCGGGCTGAGCGCCTTCAGCGCATCGGCGGCCGCGACCTCGACGAAGCGCAGGCGCTTCGGGTTGCGCGTTACGTCGGCGAGCGTCGGCTCGGGGCCGGCGCCTTCCCTGAGGCCGATCGCATCGCGGTCGCGCAGGAGCAGCAGCGCGCGGCCGCGATTATAGGCATCGTTGGGGATCGCGACCGTCGTCTCGGCCGGCACCGCGTCCCATGTCGGATATTGCGCCGAATAGATGCCGAGCGGGCTGCCGGTCGTCACGCCGACCGGGACGATGTTCAATCCCGCCTTGCGGACCTCCTCGGCGAGCTGCGTCCGGCCGAGGATGCCGCCGTCGATCTGGCCGCCGTCGATCGCCTTGGCGAGCGCCTCGTAGGACCGGTAGGCGGCGGTTTCGAGCGCGATGCCCTTGGTCGGGCTCTTCTGCTTGACGAAATCGAGGACGGTCCCGTCGAAGCCGCTGACCGTGCTGATGCGGATCGCCTGGTTCTGGGCGCGGGCCAGGGCGACGCCGGCCGGCAAGGCGGCCGCCGTCGCCAGAAGCTTCAGGATGGCGCGTCTGTGCATGGGCTGCTCCCGAGCGTTCGACCTGATCTCGTTCGTCGCGCCAGGCGGCTTTCGGGTTCGAGCCGGCGCCTCACATGCGCTCGCCAGGCAGGCGGCTCGCCTGCTTCACCCAGACGATGAACTGGGCTTCGTCGAAGGGGCCGTCCTCGGTGACGTGGAGATAGCGCACGTCCTCGCTCTTCGACGCCACGGGCGGGGCAGGCGTGAGCGCGGCGCCGCGGAAGAACGCCACCTTGATGTAGTTGGTGAAGCAATGAAAGCTCAGGAACCAGCCCTGGCCCTTGACGCCGTAGAACGGCGAGTTCCATTTGACCGCCTTGCCGACGCCGGGGACGGCGCCTTCGATCAGCGCGTCGAGGCGGCGCCCGACGCCGCTTTTCCAGCCCGGCATGGCCGCGATATAGGCCTGAACCGGTGCGTTGCCCTCGCCCTTGGCGATCTGCGGATTGCCGCCCGACAGGAGGCGCGGCGCGGCATTGGTCGATGGAGGCTGCGGCTTGCCGGCCATGGTGCTCCCTCCACGATGTAGGGCGGAACGAGAAAAAGCCCGGTCGGTTCCCCGACCGGGCCCTTGTACCGCAATTCTTGAAAGGCTCACCAGCTCGGCAGGATCGAGCCCTTGTACTTGTCGGCGATGAAGGCCTTCACCTCGGCCGTGTGATAGACTTCGAGCAGGGTC
>JBDHTH010000123.1:0-7425 GCA_039808545.1 Phreatobacteraceae bacterium
ATGGCGGACGAAGAAGTCGCCAGGCCGGTTGCCTTGCCCACCGAGGTGCAGGCTGAGATCGGCAATCGGTTGAAGCGCATGTACGATCAGATCGTCCGTCAGCCCGTTCCGGATCGCTTCAAGGATCTTCTCGCGCAGCTCGACAAGACGTCGAAGGCGCGGTGAACCTGCCCTCAGCCACAAGAGGTGCCACTCCGGTGCCGGAGAGCGACATGGAGCCGACAGCGGATTTCCGCGATGCCCTGATGGCCGAAATTCCCAATCTCAGGGCGTTTGCGATCTCGCTTTGCGGCAATCGCGACCGGGCCGACGACCTCGTCCAGGAAGCGCTGCTGAAGGCGTGGTCGGCCAGCGACAAGTTCACGGCCGGAACCAACCTGCGCGCTTGGCTCTTCACGATCCTGCGCAACTTCTACTTCAGCGAGTTCCGCAAGCGGAAGCGCGAGGTCGAGGACGTCGACGGCAGCTACTCGGCGAGCCTGGCGGTGCCGGGCGAGCAGGTGGCGCGCGTTGAGTTCGCGGCCTTCGAGGACGCGCTCGCCCAGCTCACGCCGGACCAGCGCGAGGTGCTGATCCTGATCGGCGCCTCCGGCTTCTCCTACGAGGAGGCGGCCGAGATCTGCCATGTCGCGATCGGCACGATCAAAAGCCGGCTCAACCGGGCGCGGGCGCGGCTGGCGCAGCTCATGTCGATCGAGTCGGTGGACGAGATCGGCCCCGACGCAACGGCGCAGGCCGCCTTGTCGCAATCGCCGGGCTAGCATACTCCCTGACGGCGGCTCTTTTCTTCGCGGCCGCGAATCCTAGATGGTGTTGCGGAACTGAAACTTGGTCGCACCGTGTTCCGAACGCTAAGAGCCCGATTGATCGTCCTCCTGATCGCCGTTCTCGTGCCGGGCGTGCTCCTGGTCGGAGGGCTCGGCTATTGGTTCTACAAGGTCGTTCACAGGGCCGAGCTCTCGCATCTGCGGCAGGGCGCGGTCGTTTTCGCGGACCGCATCACCGGACTCGATACCCGCGCGGGCGGGCTGGCGGCGGCGATCGGTGCGCTCGATCTCGCACCGGGAGAGGCTGACTGCACGGATGGCCTGCGGCGCATCGTCGACCAGGTCGAGTCGATCAGCGGGCTGGTCGTCATCGACCGCGTCTCGAAGGCTACGGTCTGCGCGGCGCTGCCGGACTGGCCCGATGTCGGCGCCACGCTTTCGGCCGCGCTGATGCCGCATGAATTGGCGGCCGGTCGCCTCGCCTGGATCGATTTCGGGGCGGCGACCGGCTTCGCGCCGGTCTGGATCGCGCCGCGCGCCGGCCATCCGCAGCAGGATCTGGTGGTCATCCTGGCGCCGGAGCTCGTCAAGCGCATCTTCGCGGCCTATGTCGAGAGCCTCGACGCGGTCGCGGCGCTCGTCGACCAGAACGGACGGTCGCTTGTCGCCTCGGAGAATGCCGACTCGGTGCTGCGGCACATTTCGTTTCCGGCGAGGCTCACGGCCGAGCTGTCGACGTTCGAAATCCGCAACGGCCGCGACATGGTGCTCTACGTGGTTGCGCCGATCGCGGAGCAGCGGGCCTGGCTGGTCGTGGGGCAGCCGAAAAACCGCGTCCTGCGCGCCGCCGCCGAACAGATCCTGATGCTTGTCGGCGCGCTCGTCGCGCTGAATATCGCGGCCGTGCTGGTGCTCAATCTCGGCCTCAGGCGGTTCGTGCTGCGCTGGCTCGGCTCGCTCAACAGGACGGCGGCCGCCTATGCGCGCGGCAATGTCGCGGTGCGTGCCGGCACGCCGGGCGCTCCGGTCGAGATTGCGGAGCTCGCCAACAGTTTCGACCAGCTCGCCGACCGGGTCGCGGAACGCACCTCGCAGCTCAGCGAGGAAGTGCACGAGAAACGCCAGCACGTCCGAGAGCTGCATCATCGGGTCAAGAACAACCTACAGGTGATCTCCTCGCTCTTGGCGCTGCAGAAGCGGCAATTGCCGGCCGAGCAGAGGCGAATCCTCCGGTTTCCCGAAGACCGGATCAACGCCATGTCGGCCGCCTATCGGACCTCCTATTCGCAGTCCGAGACCGGGCGGGTCAGCATCGGCCGGGTCTGCGAGGAGGTGGTGGCGCGGCTTTCGGCCAGCGGCTCGGAAGGCGGCGGCCGGACGGCCGACGTCAAGCTGACGATGATGGGGGCGGAAGGCCATGTCGATCTCGACACGGCGATCGCGTTGTCGATGCTGCTCGCCGAGGTCCTGCCGCGCTTCGTCGACGGCAGCGTGGCGAGCGGTGAGCCCGCCAGCCTCGTGCTGGATGTCACGCAGGATGCGGCAGCGATCGACATCGAGGGTGTGCGCGCCGATGCCGTCATCGAGGATCGGCTTTCGGAGCGGTTCGTCGCGGCCTTCCTGCGGCAGCTCGGCGCCACGATGGAGGATGACGGGGGCCGGACGGTCCATATTTCCGTACCGCTGCGATCGGCGTAGCCGCCATGGGCGAGCCGGAGCCCGTTTTCCCGACGGATGCGATCCAATCGCCGCGTCGGTCCAGCTTTCTCGTCTATGCGGGCAGCTTCTGGCGCGGGCGGACGCGGCTGCGGGCTATGTTCCTCAGCGTCTCGATCCTGCTGCTGGTGATGGCGAATGTCGCGGTCGCCTATGGCATCAATCGCTGGAGCGCATCCTTCTTCAACGCGCTCGAGCACCGTCTGACCGACCGGATGCCCGGCTTCGCCGCCATCTTCATCGGCCTCGTGGCGGTGGGCGCGGCGATCAATGTCGCGCTGGTCCTGGCGCGGATGACCCTGCAGGTCGAATGGCGCGGCGCGGTGACCGGGCGGCTCGTGCGGCAATGGCTGTCGGACAGGGCCTATTACAAGCTCAACATCGTCGGCGGTGACCACGACAATCCGGAATTCCGGATCGGCGAGGATGTCCGCCTCGCCATCGAGCCGCTGGTCGATTTCGCGATCGGCTTCCTCAACGCGCTGCTCGCCGCCGCGACCTTCCTGACGGTGCTGTGGTCGGTGGGCGGCGCCTATACGGTCACGGTCGGCGACAATGCCGTGGTGGTGCCGGCCTTCTTCGTGCTCGCGGCGATCGCATACGCCGTGGTGATGTCCGCCGCCACGGTCTGGATCGGCCGGCCGCTGATCGGGGCGGTGGCGGCGAAGAACCATCGCGAGGCGGATTTCCGCTTCGAGCTGACGCGGGTGCGCGAGAGCGCGGAATCGATCGCGCTGATCTCCGGGGAAGCGCAGGAGCGGGTGCGGCTCAGCGGCGCGCTCGGCCGGCTCGTCGCGGCCTGGCGGGTGGTGCTCGGCAATCATGCGCGGATCACGGCGCTGACCAATGCCAACGGCGTGCTGCTGCCGGTCTTCCCGCTGCTGATCGGCGCCCCGAAATACATCTCGGGCGGCTTCGGGCTCGGCGAGCTGATGCAGGTGACGGCGGCCTTCGTACAGGTGCAGCTCGCCTTCAACTGGATCATGGACAATTTCGTGCGGCTCGCCGAGTGGCGGGCCTCGGCCAACCGCGTGATGGGGCTGGTCGACGGCATGAGCGAGCTGCAGCAGGCGCTCGCGGCCGGCGGCGAGATGATCGAGATCGGCGTTTCGCCGGACGATTCCCTCAAGCTGGTCGGGCTGACGGTGGAGCGCGAGGACGGCTCGGTGCTGATCGAGGAGGCCGAGACGGTGATCGAGCGCGGCGAGAGCGTGATGCTGGTCGGCGAGTCGGGCACCGGCAAGAGCACGCTGATCCGCGCCATCGCGGGGCTCTGGCCCTGGGGCTCGGGCGCGGTGCTGATCCCGGAGGGCGCCGCGCTGATGTTCCTGCCGCAGCGGCCCTATATCCCGCTCGGCACGCTTCGGACCGCGCTCTGCTATCCGACCGATCCGGGCAGCATCCCGCATGAGCGGATCGTCACGGCGATGGAGAGGGTCGGGCTCGGCTTCCTGGAAAGCCGGCTCGACGAGGTCGACCGCTGGGACGCGATCCTATCTGGCGGCGAGCAGCAGCGGCTCGCCTTCGTGCGCATGCTGCTCGCGCGGCCCGACATCGTCGTCATGGACGAGGCGACCTCGGCGCTCGACGAGGCGAGCCAGGCGCATGTGATGGAGATCTTCCGCTCCGAGCTCAGCGCCGCGACGATCATCTCGGTGGCGCATCGCCCGAGCCTTGCGGCCTATCACTCGCGGACGATCACCCTGAAGCGGACGCGGACGGGCTCGCGCATCCAGGCCGGCCCGCATTCCGGCAGCGATCTGTGGCGGCGCTGGCGCAAGGCGATGTCGATGCTCGGCGGACACTCCGTGCGGTCGTAGTCCGCCGCTAGGGAAGCGCCAATCTTTGGTTTCGCTCCAAGATCACCCTAAGGTGGCGTGGCGGCAACGCTCCCGGTCATGACGTGGGACGCCGCTGCGGCAAGGGGACCAGATGGAACAGATCCTGATGAATCTCATCGTCGGCGCGATTGGCGGCAACGGCGTCGCCAAGGTCGCGCCCGATGTCAATCTCGGCGTCATCGGCAACACGATCGCCGGAGCGATTGGCGGCACTGCGGCAGGCCAGATCGTCTTGGCGTTCATACCGGCCGTGACGGCGGCGGCGCAGGCCGGAAACCTCAGCGTTTCGGGCGTCGTCACGCATCTCATCGCCAGCGGCGCCGGCGGGGCGCTGATGACGGCAGCCGTCGCGATGTTCAAGAAGAAGGCGGCGTGACCGCTGAAGGGTAGGTCAGTCCGGGGCCCCGTGCCGGGCGAGGACCCGCAGCGCCCGCGGCGTGATCTCGTAGCGCAGCGGGCCGCGCAGGCGGTCGAGCTCGCCGTCGGTCGCCACCGTCACGCGCTTGCGCTTGCGCAGGCTGATCGTGATCTTCTCTGCGTCGAAGGTCTCGATTGCCGGGTTTTGCTCCCAGCGGCCGCGGATGACGTCCCAGCCGATGCGCAGGCGCGCGCCGAGCGCGCCCGGATGCATCAGGTGGATCTGCAGCACGCCGCCGTCGAGCCGCTCGCGGCGCCAGGTGCCGCCGGCGAAGCGGTTGTTGGTGACGAGCACCGCCATCGCCTCGCGCTTGATCTCCTCGCCGTCGATGTCGAGCGTCAGGTCGAAGCGGCGCAGCCGCGCGGTCGAGCGCACCGCCGCGAAGGCGAATCCGAGCAGCTTGGCGCGCGGAAAGCGAGTGCGCGCCCGTTGCCGCTCGCGCGCCATGATCGCGAAGAAGCCGGTTCCCGATACCGAATGGAAGTAGCTGCCGTTGAGCCGGCCGAGATCGACATCCATCGGCTCGGCCGCCGCCAGGGCGTCGATCTGCTGCTTCAGCGTGCCGTCGATGCCGAGGTCGCGGCCGAACAGGTTGAGCGTGCCGAGCGAGAGGATGCCGAGCGGCCGGCCGGTGCCCGCCAGGATGTCGATGGCCGCGCTCACGGTGCCGTCGCCGCCCGCTACGACGGGGAGGGCGCTCTCGTCCTCGGCCGCCTCGCGGATGGCATCGCGGATCGCGTGCGGCGCCGCGAAGACGATGCGCGCCGACCGGCCATTCGCCGCGAAGGCATCGGCGATCTCGGCGCGGATGCGCGAGCGACCCTTCGCCAGCACCGTGCCGGCGCGCCGGTTGACGATGACCGTGAAGGGCCCGGTCGTCATGGGCTAGCCGATGGCCGGCCTGCGCGGCGCGACGCCATCTGGGCCGCTCGCGCCGTCACGCCAGGCATGGCCGGCCGCCTCGTCCTGGGCGCGGCGCAACGCGACGATGGCGAGGGCCGGGTCGAGCGCGCAATTGTCGTAGGTGAGGGGCGTTCCGGCGGCGATCGGCGCGATCACCTCGGCATGCTCCGCGAGGCCGATCGGCAGCAGCCGCTCGGCGCGGGCCTGGTCGGCGCGGTGGATATAGCCGCGATACTGGTCCTCGCCGATCCGCCTCAGCCGCTCGCCGGGTTTGAGGGCGCGCTTGGCGAGCGCCGTCGCCTCGGCGACCGGCCGGCCGAGCGGCACCATGGCGGGCCTGGCGTTGATGACGAGATCGGCGGCCGTGAGCGGCACTTCCAAGCTCGTCAGGTGGAAGGGGCGGTAGAAGGTGAAATAGGGGCCCTTGCCGACCTTCAGGTCGCGCATGCGCTCGTCGATGCGCGCATGCGGCGCCTTCACGACCACGAAGACGCCCGGCGCCACCCCCTTGCCGACCGTGTATTCGACGACGCCGGCCTGGTCGAGGATGCCGCCCTCGGCGCGCGGCCGGAAGATCGTCTCCAGCGTCTCCAGCGTCGCGGCGGGGCCATGCATGCCGGGGCGGTCGGGGACGAGGCCGGTCGCGTTGGCGAGGGCCGTCATCTCGATCATCGTCTTGGAGCCGTCGACGAACTCGACCAGCATGCGCGGGTTCATGTTGCGCGCCTTGGCCTCGGCCGCGTAGTCGGCCGGCACCGCGTCGATGTTCAGCGGATTGTTCTTGCCCTTGCCGGCCGCGACGATCGGGTAGCCGAGCGCGCGGGCGAAATCGATCAGCTCCATGGTGGAGGAGGGCTCGTCTCCCGCGCCGAGCGAATAGGCGACGCCGGCCCTGGCGGCCTCGGCCGCGAGATAGGGACCGATCGTCACGTCGGCCTCGACATTCATCATGACGATCGGCTTCTTCGCGCGGATCGCCGCGATGCCGATCTCGGCGCCGGCATTGGGATTGCCGGTCGCGTCGACGATGACGTCGACGTCCGGCGCGGCGCAGACATGGTCGCTTAAAGCCGTGACGGCGATCCGGCCGGCGCGGATGGCGGCCGTGAGCGGCTCGACGCCGGCGCAGACCTCGCCGCCGCCCTGGCCGCGCCCGCAGACATCGAGCGCATGGAGGGCGACGTTCGGATCGCGGCTCGCCACCGCCACGACCTCGATGCCGGCCATCAGCCGCACCTGGGTCAGGATGTCGGTGCCCATCTCGCCGGCCCCGATCAGGCCGATCCGGACGGGGCGGCCCTCGGCGGCCCGGCGGGCCAGATCCTTCGCGATACTCACCAGCGCTCCTTGAGGCGATGCCTCGTTCAGCCGGGACCGTGATGGGCTGGCGGAGGCGGCGTGTCAATCGCCGCGGCAAGCGCTCAGATCAGCCGCTCTGCCTTCAGCCGCGCGATTTCCGCATCGTCATAGCCGAGCTCCCGCAGCAACTCGTCGCTGTTCTCGCCAAGATCCGGCGCGGCCTTCGCGATCGCCGCCGGGGTGCGCGTCAGCGTCACCGGCAGGCCGACGAGGCGGATGTCGCCGCGGGCCGGGTGGCTCGTCTCGACCGCGATGCCGAGATGGGCGACCTGGGGATCGGCGAAGACCTCGTCCATGCGGTAGATCGGCCCGGCCGGAACACCCTCGCGGGCGAGGATCTCCAGCCACTCGGCCGAGGTCCTTGCGGCGAAGACCGCCTCGATATCGGCCTTCAGCGCCGGCCGGTTGGCGAGGCGGTCCT